>NZ_CP147518.1:0-20000 GCF_037201965.1 Spirosoma sp. SC4-14
GAAACGCTCATAAATGGCCTTCACCACGTAACAACTTTAGCTGGCGATACACAGCAAAACGTAAACTATTACACCACTATTTTAGGCCTTAGGCTGGTAAAGAAAACCGTTAATTTCGACGCCCCAGATGTTTATCATTTGTATTATGGCAACGAAACCGGTTCGCCAGGTACCATTCTGACATTCTTTCCTTATGGCGATTTGCCACGTGGGCGGAAAGGGGTGGGCCAATTGACCTACACCGCGTTTTCGGCTCCTATTGCTTCGCTTAGTTTCTGGATGGACCGGCTCCACCAGTTCCATATTCCGTATGCTGGCCCTTACAAACGGTTCTCAGGAACAGAAACATACCTACGGTTCGAAGATTTCGATGGTATGGGTATAGAACTGGTCTTCACAAACGATGATCAACGGCAAGGTTGGAGTAATGGACTGATTCCTACCGAATTGGCCATACGCGGTTTTCATACTGTTACGTTAAACGAATCGAACCCAGACCGGACTATCAAGTTATTGACAGAATACATGCAACATACGCTAGTGAGCGAAGAAGAAGGTCGGTTTCGGTTTAAAGCGGGCGTTGGTGGTTCTGGCAACTTTGTTGATGTGTTGCACTCGCCCAAGGATGTGCGTGCTTTACAAGGTGCTGGTTCGGTTCACCATGTAGCCTTTTCGACAGATACCGATGATAATCAGCTGATTATTCAGGAACAGTTGTTAACGGCTGGTTATCATGTAACGCCCGTACAGGACCGTAATTATTTCAATAGCATTTATTTCCGCGAACCCGGTGGAATCTTGTTTGAAGTAGCTACGAACCCTCCCGGATTTTCGGTCGATGAGCCTATTGCAGAATTGGGTACGGCATTAAAATTACCTCCTCAATACGAACCTCGCCGGGCCGAGCTGGAAGCCGAATTGCCTAAAATTGAGCTTAAATAAATAGATGCTCATTGATTGGTTATGGTTTTTGTACTGAACCATAACCAATCAGTTATAAATCATAAACTGATTATGGTTCACAATCCGAATAATATCAGAACTGCCGGAAAACCGCTCGAAGAAGCTTCTAAGGTAATGATTATGGTTCACGGACGGGGCGGCTCGGCCAGCGATATACTGTCGTTATCAACTCATATTGAGGACCCAGATTTCGCTTTTATTGCTCCACAGGCCCAGAGCAACACATGGTATCCGTATTCATTTTTACGGCCTATGCAGGAAAATGAACCTTATTTATCATCAGCTTTAGAGGTATTGGCGAGCGTACGGGCACGCTTGCAATCTGACTTTAATTTTAAACTTCCGCAGATCTACTGGCTTGGTTTTTCGCAGGGAGCTTGTTTGTTACTGGAGTATATCGCCCGCAATCCAGCCGACTATGGTGGTGTTTTTGGCTTAAGCGGTGGGCTGATCGGACCACCCAATACACCTCGTAACTATGCCGGTTCGTTTGATCATACACCTATTTTTTTAGGCTGTAGCGACCGGGATGCACATGTTCCTAAAGAGCGAGTTCTTGAATCTGAGAGCTTATTTCGGCAAATGGGTGCTGATGTCACAGCCAAATTGTATCCAAATTTTCCGCATACAATTAACGAAGATGAACTAAAGATTGTTAATTTGCTGATAGCCGGTAGTAAATAGACCGGCCTACATTTAACAGTAATGCCTATGAGCCAGTACATGGTTGAATTTGACCTTCCGGCTGTTATGGATGAAGGTTTCGCAAACCGGATTCCTGCCCAACGGCTCAAAGTGGAGGAATTAATGGAAAAAGGGTTTCTGCTTTCGTATTCGCTTTCTGTAGATCGCCAGAAGCTCTGGTGCATTTTCAAAGCCGATTCGGAACTGGAAGTGATGGAGTCAATTTCAGAATTCCCCCTGATTAAATACATGACACCAATGATCACTGAACTCATGTTTCATAACATGGTGGCAGCCCGAATTCCGCTGTTTTCCCTGAATTGATACAAACCAGCCCTCTTTTTTGGAGGGCTTTTTTGTGAGCCAACATTTTTAAGCAATTTTAGGCCGTTATTCATCCCGGTCATGCATCCTTATTTTCTCCGTTCATTCTGGCAGTTCTGGCTGCTTATTATTGTTGTTTTTGCTGGGTTGGGTTGTCGAACCGACCAACATAACCAGTCAGGCCAGCCAACTTTTCAGCAGCAACAACAGCAAAACAATAGTCATCGGAAACACAAACAGCATAAAAAACAGGCTAAAACCGATCAAAACAGACAGGAACCTTCAGCATCAGCTCTAAGAAATCAGGGCACTGTTCCCGATAAAGTGCTAAAGGTGCTGGAGTATGTGCGTCGCTACGGACGAGCCCCCGATGGTTATGTAGGTGGGCGCACCTTCGGTAATTTCGAAGGTCATTTACCGAAACAGGATGCTTCTGGTCAACGAATACGGTATCAGGAGTGGGATGTAAACCCCAAAATACAAGGTAAAAACCGTGGTACGGAGCGCTTAATTACGGGGTCCGACAACCATGCTTATTACACTCAGGACCACTACAATTCATTTACGGAAATCAAATGACACCCAATGTTTTTATAAGCCAGTCGGAAAGCGAACTGGAAGCTCATTTTGCCAGCGATTTTATTGCGCACATTGATGGTAAAAAAACGCTTACGCTTCGGCAGTTCTATGAAGAAATTGCTGATTTACTGGAGATTCCAGATTTTGGCTATAACCTCGATGCCTTAAATGATTCGCTTAACGATCTGCAATGGCTCGAAGATGAACGCATTATTCTATACTTTACCAATACCAGCGAATTTGTCAGTAAAGAACGCGACCCGGCCAAACTGGGCAGTGTGCTGAGTATTTTGGATGCTAGTGCCGAAGACTGGAAATGGGTTGATGACGACGAGTTGATGGATCAGAAAGAAATTGTGATCGTTTTTGAAGACAGTCCTCGTATTCAACAGCTACTTGAACAGGAAGGAATTGGGTTTCTCCCTCTTTCGGAGGTTAAATAATTGCGAAACGCAACATTTTTTTTGAACCTGCTGTTACAACAGTATGCCGCCGGAAAACGCTTCCAGCGGCTTTTCGTGTTTGCTCATTCCAACCTGAATATCGCTTGAAACCAGAAGAATTGCTCGGCCTTTATGCCGACGATAGTTATATAAAACTACTGACCGAGCCTTTCGGTCGTAAGGCATCCGGCGAACCTCAACGCCTTCAAATTAAAGGCCTGGCAGGTAGTCTGGATGCAGTTTTAGCCTCAACCGTCTATAAATCGGTGGGCGGAAATCATCTTTATATCCTAACCGATCGCGACGAAGCAGCTTATTTCTTTAATGATTTGCAACACCTCCTGCATCGGGAAGTTCTCCTTTTCCCGATGTCCTATAAAAAGCCCTATCAGTACGAAGAAGTTGAAAATGCCAATGTGTTAATGCGGGCCGAGGTGCTCAATAAGCTCAATCCAGCGCCTAAAGATGGTTTGCTTGTTGTAACCTACCCCGAAGCTTTATCTGAAAAAGTAATCAATAAGCGATCCTTACAGGCCAATACGCTCACAATTCGGGTAGGCGAGAAGCTGGATACGAACTTTGTGGCCGAACTACTTCAGAATTATGAGTTCGAAAAAACCGATTTCGTCTACGAAGCCGGCCAGTTCTCGGTTCGGGGAGGTATTATTGACGTTTTTTCGTTTGCCAGCGAGTTCCCCTTTCGGATCGACCTGTTCGACGACGAGGTTGAAAGTATTCGTAAATTCAATCCCGAATCGCAACTTTCTACCGACACGGTCGATTTCATCAATATCATTCCGAACATTCAGACTAAACTAATTGAGGAAACCCGCGAGCCCTTTTTCGACTTCCTGCCCGAAGGCACAACAATTTGGGCAAAAGACGTTGAATTTACCCTTGAAATTCTCGAAAAATGCTTCGAAAAAGCCGAGCAAAGTTTTGCTTCTGTTCTGGCCAATAGCGGTGGCATTCAGATCGTTTCGACCCCCGGCGATTTGTTTGAAACCCGTCGGACGTTTCTAAACTTGCTGAAAGGCTTCCGTACAGTCGAATTTGGCCGTAAATTTTACTTTAAAACCGAAGGGCGTCAACAATATAATTCAAAGCCACAACCTTCATTTAACAAAGACTTTAAACGACTAGTCGATACGCTGGGCGAAAACCAGTCGAAAGGCTATACCAACATTATTGCTGCTGAATCGTTCAAACAACTCGACCGCCTACGAACCATATTCGAGGAACTTGACCCCTTCGTTAAGTTTCACCCTATGAATATTGGATTACGAGAAGGATTTATTGACGATGCGCTAAAAATTGCCTGCTTTACTGATCACCAGATTTTCGACCGCTACTATAAATACCGCGTTCAGGATAAGTTTTCGAAATCGAAAGCGCTTACGCTGCGGGAGCTAAAAACCCTCCAACCGGGCGACTATGTAACCCACGTCGATCATGGTATTGGGCGGTTTGCCGGTCTGGAGAAGGTAGATCATGCAGGTAACGAACAGGAAGCCATACGGCTCATCTACCGCGATAACGACATTCTGCTGGTAAGCATCCATAGCCTACATAAAATCGCTAAATACAGCGGAAAAGAAGGGGGGCCTCCAACGATGAGCAAATTAGGCTCGCAGGAGTGGGAGCAGAAAAAGTCGAAAATCCGAAAACAGGTCAAAGACATTGCTCGTGAGCTGATCGCTCTTTATGCCAAACGCCGAACGGCTCCGGGCTATGCGTATAGCCGCGACAGTTTCTTACAGGCAGAGCTTGAATCCTCGTTCCTTTATGAAGATACACCCGACCAGGCCAAAGCCACTAACGACGTAAAAGACGATATGGAGCGCCCCCACCCAATGGATCGGCTCGTTTGTGGTGATGTGGGGTTCGGGAAGACAGAAATTGCTATTCGGGCAGCGTTTAAAGCTGTTACGGACAATAAACAAGTGGCAGTGCTCGTGCCCACAACTATTCTGGCCATGCAACACTTTAAAACCTTTAGTGAGCGTATGGCCGACTTTCCTGTAAAAATCGAATACATCAACCGGTTCAGAACGGCCGCACAAACAAAGGAGATTTTGAAAGGCGTATCTTCCGGCGAAATAGGTATTCTGATTGGCACGCACCGCATCGTTAATAAAGATATCAAATTCAAAGATTTGGGGCTGTTGGTTATCGATGAAGAGCAAAAATTTGGTGTTAAAACAAAAGATCGTCTGAAAGAAATGCGCGTGGAGGTCGATGTGCTCACTCTTACGGCTACACCTATTCCACGCACACTCCATTTCTCGCTCATGGGTGCCCGCGACTTATCGGTCATAGCCACTCCTCCGCCCAATCGACAGCCCGTTACGACCGAAGTGCATCCGTTTAATGAAACTGTCATTCGCGACGCGGTTAGTTACGAAATTCGGCGCGGAGGTCAGGTTTTCTTCGTTCATAACCGCGTTAACGACATCGAATCTATTGGAAATCTGATTATGCGGCTCGTGCCAGAAGCCAAAATAGGTATTGCTCATGGGCAAATGGATGGCGATAAGCTGGAACGAGTGATGACTCGATTTATTGAAGGCGACTATGATGTGTTGGTTTCAACTAATATTATTGAATCGGGACTCGATATTTCGAATGCAAACACAATCCTGATCAACAATGCGCATTATTTCGGATTATCAGATCTTCACCAAATGCGCGGTAGGGTAGGGCGCTCGAACCGAAAAGCTTTTTGTTACTTGTTGACACCCCCTCCGTCTGTTTTAACATCCGATGCCCGCAAGCGGCTTCAGACTCTGGAAGATTTTTCGGACCTGGGCGAAGGATTTAAAATTGCGATGCGTGATCTCGACATTAGGGGGGCAGGAAACCTGTTGGGTGCCGAACAAAGCGGTTTCATTAATGATCTGGGCTTCGAAATGTACCATAAAATACTGGATGAAACGGTTCAGGAGCTTCGGGAAAACGAGTTTAAAGATTTGTTTACGACGAAACCAGAAGACCTGAAACTGGCCTTGCCCGATACGGTAATTGAAACTGATCTTCAGGTTGTTATTCCAGAACGCTATGTTTCGAATATTTCGGAGCGTTTGGCGTTATATACCCGCTTAGACAGTATCCAGAACAATGAAGAATTACAATCGTTTCGTCAGGAAGTTCTGGATCGTTTCGGTCCATTGCCCGAAGAAGTCGAAAACCTAATTAAAATGGTAAACGTACGATGGAAAGCCGAGCGGTTATACCTTGAAAAACTGACGCTTAAGAATAATATACTGAAAGGATACTTCGTTTCTAACGGGAATGATGACTTCTTCCGGTCTGACCAGTTTGGCAAGGTAATTGACTATATTAAGCGAAATCCAACCAAATGCTCGTTGAAGGAATCAAAAAGTCGTCTTATTTTCACGCATAGCAACATATTTTCCGTTGAGCAGCTAAACGAGATCTTAAACGATTTGACGAATTAAAACAACATAGATGAAGCACCCAGGCATTCGATAAAAAACATTACAGCTCCGGCCAGTAAGAAAGTCTTTTATCTAATGTCTTATAATCCTTTATCTTAAATTATTTTTGCACCTACGTTTTTACACAAAATAGAGCAATGATTCAAAAGTATCACCTGCAACGAGCGGCTTATGTGCTGCTGGCAACGGCGGCCCTTGCATCTTGTAAGCCTAAGCACCCGACCAGCGTAAAGCCAGGGAAGAAGAGTACGGCGACGGGGATTGCTTATAACCAGAAAGAAGGTTTTCAGGTAAAGAAATTCGCTGGGCAGAAAGCAGGTCCAAACCTCGTTTTTATTGAAGGTGGCCGATTTACAATGGGCGCACTGGAAGAAGACGTGATGAATACACGCGATAACCGCGAACGGACAGTTTCGATCCAGTCGTTTTATATGGACGAAACCGAAATCGCCAACGTACATTATCTGGAGTATTTAAGTGCTATTCAGCGCGATTCGTCGGAAGAAGTGGTAAGAGCAGCGTTGCCCGATACAACTGTATGGGCAAATCCTCTTTCATTCAACGATTCATACGTAACCCAATACCTCCGTTATCCAGCTTTCCGCTACTATCCGGTTGTGGGCGTATCGTGGGTGCAAGCCAGCGATTATGCTGTCTGGCGGTCAAATGCCGTAAATAATGAACTGGCCAAAGGCGGAGGAGAAAAGAAAAAAGGTGGTTTCTCGCTAAAGCGTAAGTCGAAAAAAGCCGACGATGCAGCTCTGGCCGAAGCAACAACGGCAGCGCCCTCAAAGCCAAGTCTGGAAAGTGGCATGGTGCTTCCCGATTATCGCCTTCCAACCGAGGCAGAGTGGGAATATGCGGCTAAAGCACTGATCGGAACGCAGTATATGGATGAAAATCAGATCAATCAGCGGATTTATCCCTGGGATGGTTCGTCGGTCCGTAACCCGAAAAAAGGCCGCAAACAAGGTCAAATGCTGGCAAACTTCAAGCGTGGTCGTGGCGACTATGCCGGTATTGCCGGTCGTTCAAACGATGGTGCCATTATTACGGCTGAAATTTACTCATATCCGCCTAACGATTTTGGGCTGTATAATATGGCCGGAAACGTGAATGAATGGGTTTATGACGTCTACCGTCCGCTATCGTATCAGGATGTGAACGATCTCAACCCGATTCGTCGGAATGGCTATCTGGATGATGCCAAAAATTACGATACTAAAAATAAACAATCATTGATAGATGACCGTCTGCGTGTATATAAAGGCGGATCGTGGAATGACGTATCGTATTGGTTATCACCTGGTACACGTCGCTTCCTGGACCAGGATTCTGCTACTGCTATGCTTGGTTTCCGCTGTGCCATGATTGGCGTTGGCCGAAATAAATAATTTCCAACTATAGCTATATAAAAAGCGGCCATTCTTAACAGAATGGCCGCTTTTTATATAGCTATAGTTGGTTTTAGTTTATCGATGTGTGGCTGCCAGCGTTATTACACTTACTGATTTACAACCGGCTCGCAGGAGTTCTATCGAACAGGCTTCTAAGGTTGCTCCGGTAGTAAGAACATCATCAACAATCATCACATTTTTTCCTTCTACAGCTTCTGGTCTTAGCACAGCAAAGGCCGTTTTTACGTTTTCCCATCTGTCGAGCCGGTTCTTGCGCGTCTGCGAATCACGGAATCGGGTTCTGGCAAGGATATCCGTTGCCATAGGCACATTTAACGCTTCTGACAAGCCCTCAGCAATCGAATCGGCTTGATTATAACCCCGCTGTTGAAAACGGCTCTTATGCAACGGAACGCCAATTAATACGTCTATTTGATTAGCCAGCTGGCTTTCCGTTTTAAGTTGATGGCCATACCATCTGGCTATCTCCTTTGCTGCTTCTTTCTGGCCTTTATATTTTATCTGATGAATTAATTTCTGAACGAGATTATGGCGGGAAAAAAATAAATACGAAGCAACAAATTGGATAGGCACCTTTCCGGCAAATTTATTGAGGAGATTTTGGTCGTAAGGTTCACGATGTTGTCCGGTTTCGGGGAGCCGGATTCGACAGTCGGCACATAGGATTTTCTCATTCGCTGTCAAAGAGCATCTGCACCCTAGACACAGGGTAGGAAAAAGCAGATCCGTAAAGTCGACTAAAGCCGCTTGAATAAACCGAAACATAGTGATTATTCGTTAGTTAATCGAAATCATTGTAACTTAGAGATAACAATAACTGCTCGAATGGTGGTGGATAATAAAAGCATAGATGAGTTGTGGGATGAGCTTCTTAATCAATTAGAACTCCTGGTGGGGAAGAGACCTGCAGACCTCAACGCCGTCTTATTTTTAATTGGTGTACAAGAGCTAGGAAAAGGTCCAAAACGTTTTTCCAAAGAAGCGAAACAAGATCTTATGCACATAGCTGTTTGCCGTGTATTAAGCCAATCAGGGTATTATTCGTTTGAAGGTTATGATAAAGATGGCTGGCCCCAATGGGTATTGGTTAAGCCAATTCCACATGCCGACTTAATAAGTCAGGAAATTATTTTAAAAGAACACGTTATTACTTACTTCCAGTCAGAATTAGTTTAACTGCTCAACCTGAATCCTTATGCACTCGTCAAACAATTACACGATGTTAGTGCAACGCATCGAAGAATACAAAAAACGTTACTTCCAGAACCAATTGGTCAAGGGCGGTTTATTCTTTATTGCATTGCTGGGAAGTGGCTACTTACTCATTAATACCGCCGAATTTGTCGGTCGATTTAATTCGATAGGACGCGGAATTTTATTTTTTGGCTTCTTGACTACTATACTGGCCGGATTATATCTTCTGATCATACGGCCATTACTGAGTTTATATGGCTTAAACAAACCCTTGTCGAATGATGAAGCAGCTCGACAGATTGGTACGTTTTTTCCAGAAGTAGGCGACAAACTGCTCAATACGCTTCAGCTTCAACGCATTACTTCAGACCAGAGCGATTTATTGCAGGCCAGTTTAAATCAACGATCTCAACAATTGTTAATAAATCGGTTTGCCAGCGCTATTCAACTAGGCCAAAATCGACAGTTTTTAAAATATGCGATTCCCCCCCTGGCCCTGATTTTGCTCATTCTGGCAATAAACCCGTCTTTTTTCACCAAGTCGTCTACTCGGCTTGTGAACTATAACAAAGAATTTGTTGAAGAAGCCCCCTTTCAGTTTGTTGTTTTAAATAAATCGATGAAAACCTTCCGAAATGAAGATTTTCCTCTTTCGGTTCGGTTGACGGGTGAAGCGCTGCCACAAGCGGTTTATGTAGTTAGCAATGGAACTCGATTTAAGATGGATCAGAACGGTGATCAGTTTACGTACAAGTTCGACAACTTACAACGTGACCTTGATTTCCATCTGGAAGCATCTGGGTTTAATTCATCCGAATATAAAGTCCTGCTTATAGATCGCCCTGCTGTTTTATCGTTCAATGTACGGCTCGATTATCCGGCGTATCTAAATAAACCAACTGAACGGTTGGCTAATGTGGGTAACTTACTGGTACCACAAGGAACAGTGGTGAACTGGGAGTTTGCCGCCGACCATACCGACTCTCTTTTGCTCCGCTTTAATACCGATGCAAAATCGACTCCCGCAAAACTCGTTGAAACAAACACCTTTGCTGTCAATCGACGACTGATGCAAAATGCAACGTATACCGTTTCCTTAAAAAATGGACAAATTGCTTCTCCTTCAATCATTCAATATAACATTCAGGTAATTCCAGATCGTTATCCACAAATATCAGTGGATCGAATTCAGGATACGGTCACCTATAATTATATTGCCCTTTCGGGTTTAGTATCAGATGATTACGGGTTTTCCAAGCTTCGGCTGAACTATAAAATCACTCGAAGTGGGAAGGAGTCACCCCTGTACAGTAAGGATATTCCAGTAAATAAGTCGACTACTTCACAGAATTTTGTCTATAACTGGTCGCTCGATAGTCTGAAACTTGGCCAGGAAGATCGGTTGGAATATTTTGTACAAGTTTGGGATAACGATGGTATTAATGGACCAAAATCCAGCCGTTCTAATCAACTCAATTTTGTTATACCTTCCAGTGCAGAAATTCAGAAGCAAGTTGACAAATCAGCCGAAAAAACGGAGCAGCAAATAGATAATGCGCTCAGTAAAACACAGGCGATCAAGAAGGAACTAAGTGCGCTCGAAGACCGGATGCGCACAAAAAAATCATCAGATTTTCAGGATAAAAAGCAATTGCAGGATATTCTGCAAAAGCGGGAAGAACTGATGCGGGAAGTACAAAAACTTCAGGAGCAGTTCCAGAAAACGAATGATACACAGCAGCGTTTTGCCGAAAAAGATCAGAAAGTACAAGACAAGATGGATCAATTGCAGAAGCTCTTCAATGATCTTATGGACCCTGAGTCGAAGCAATTATATGAGCAATTAAAACAACTGCTTGAGCGTAAGCAGGACGAGAAAGCGTCTGAGTTACTGGATAAATTAAGTCGCAAAGAACGAAATCTGGAGCGTGATCTAGACCGGGCGTTAAAGCTGTTCAAGCAAATGCAGCTTGAACAGAAAGCTAACAATATAGCCGAGCAGCTCGAAAAACAGGCAGAACAATTAGAGAAGCAGGCAGAAGAAAACGCCAAGAAAAACGAAACCACCGAAGACCAGCAGAAACAGCAGGAAAAATCGCAGGAAGATTTCAAGAAAACCGAAGAGCAGCTCAAAGAGCTTGAACAGCAGGCAGAGAAAGATGATCTTAATAAACCTGAACTTTCGGAGAAAGAGCAACAGGAAATTGAGAAAGAAATGGAGGAGGCTATGAAACAAATGAAGCAGAATCAGGGCAAAAAAGCCGCTGCCTCTCAAAATAAAACAGCTAAATCTATGCGTTCCATGAGCAAAGCAATGAAGGAATCAATGGAATCGTCGGAAATGCAGGAGATGCAGGAGAATATGGATGACCTTCGTAATATTCTTGAAAATCTTATTACGCTATCATTTGGACAGGAACGTGTCATGAAAGATTTCCGAGGCATGAGTCTGCAAGATCCACGTGTTGCCAAATTGTCGCAGGAGCAGTTAAAGCTTCAGGATGACGCTAAAATTATTGAAGATAGCTTGAATGCTTTAGCCAGTCGTGTTGTACAGATTCAGTCCTTTGTTACCCGTGAACTGACCAATATGAAATCCTATATGGATGAAAGTGTGCAGCAATTACGGGAGCGTCGGCTAAGTATGGCATCTTCAAAGCAACAATTTGCTATGACTTCTATCAATAACCTTGCTCTTATGCTCAGCGATGTTTTGAAAAATATGCAACAGCAAATGAACGCAATGGCCATGCCAGGCAAAGGTAAAGGAAGTAAAAAAGGAGAGAACCCCGGCGATAGTATGGGAGAGATGCAAAAACAGCTTAACGGCAAGATGCAACAACTTCAAAAGAGCGGAAAATCGGGACGAGGTCTTTCTGAGGAGCTTTCCCAACTGGCCGCTGAACAAGCAATGATTCGTAGTCTGTTGAAGAAAATGGAAGAAAATGCTAAAGGCACTCAGGTAGGTAAAGAGCAGGAAAAACAGATCAAAGAATTGATGGAAAAGATGGACGAAACAGAAACAGACCTGGTTAACAAGCGCGTCAATCAAAATACAATCAATCGCCAGAATGAAATCTTAACGAGACTTCTCGAATCTGAGAAAGCACTTAAACAGCAGGAAGAAGACCCAAAGCGGCAGGCCGAAGCGGCTAAATCCACGAAGCGAAGCACGCCCGCATTTTTTGATTCTACTAATTTGCAAAACAAAACTAAGCAAGTAGAAGTCCTTCGTTCTGTTACCCCCAACTACAATCTTTTTTACAAAAAAGAAGCAAACCAGTATTTACAAAAAGTTAGTAAGTAATTTGTAATAAGTTTTTTAACCGTCGGCTTGGCACAAAGGCCGACGGTTTTTTGTTGCCCAACATATACGTTTCTCTTTTCAACAACTTTCAACAACTTTGTGAAAAGTTTCCACGTGAAACATTTTTCAAAAGTCAGCAAAATGTATTCTTCTTACGATATTATAGTAGTGGGGGCAGGCCATGCGGGCTGCGAAGCAGCCAATGCAGCAGCAACAATGGGCTCAAAAGTATTACTGATAACAATGAATATGCAGACCATTGCCCAGATGTCCTGCAATCCGGCAATGGGGGGAGTAGCAAAAGGACAAATCGTTCGAGAGGTAGATGCTCTAGGCGGTTTATCAGGAATAATTAGCGATAGAAGCATGATCCAATTTCGAATGTTGAACCGTTCGAAAGGACCAGCCATGTGGAGCCCACGATGCCAAAGTGACCGTAATGTGTTTGCCGCAGAATGGCGAAAATCGCTGGAACAAAATAGGAATATCGACTTTTGGCAAGATACGGTCAATGAAGTAATTGTAAAAGATGGTATTGTAAAAGGAGTAAAGACAAGTTTAGGCGTTGAATTTTCTGCCAATGCGGTTGTGCTAACGAATGGGACATTCCTAAATGGTAGAATGTATATCGGTGAAAAAGTATTTGGAGGAGGCCGGACTGCAGAACGAGCTGCAACTGGACTAACGGAACAACTGATTACATTGGGTTTTGAGGCTGGTCGGATGAAAACCGGAACACCACCCCGGGTAGATGGCAGAAGCCTGAATTATGAAGCTATGGAAGAACAACTGGGCGATGAAAATCCGGGTAAATTTTCCTATACCAATACACCAACATTAACCGAACAGCGTAGTTGCTGGATAACCTATACCAATCAGGCTGTCCATGATGAATTAAAAACCGGCTTTGATAAATCGCCAATGTTTACAGGGCGAATAAAAGGGTTAGGTCCACGATATTGTCCGTCTGTAGAAGATAAGATAAATCGGTTTGCCGATAAAGATCGCCATCAGATCTTCGTAGAACCCGAAGGTTGGGACACGGTTGAAGTCTATGTAAATGGCTTTTCAACCTCCTTGCCAGAGACAGTCCAGTATAATGCTCTTCGAAAAATTCCTGGTTTTGAGAATGTTCGAATGTTTAGACCTGGGTATGCTGTTGAATATGATTTTTTTCCACCAACTCAATTAAAAGCTACCCTCGAAACCCAGTTAGTTAAAAATCTATTCTTTGCGGGCCAAATCAACGGTACAACCGGCTACGAGGAGGCCGCATGTCAAGGTCTGCTTGCAGGAATAAACGCTCACCGAAATGCCAATGAAGAAGCTGAGTTTACCATTAAGCGGTCGGAAGGATATATTGGCGTGTTGGTCGATGATCTGATTACAAAAGGGACCGAAGAACCCTATCGAATGTTCACATCTCGGGCAGAATACCGAACACTACTACGCCAGGATAATGCTGATCTGCGGCTAACAGAAAAAGGATACGCAATTGGGCTTGCTTCGCAGGAACGCTATGAAAAAGTGATAGCGAAACGAAATAGTGTAGCCGAATTAAGCGATGCAATACGAGTAGCAAAAGTAAAACCCGACGAAATTAACGATTGGCTAACGACAAAAAACAGCGCTCCATTGCGTGAAAAAGGTAGCGTGTACAACCTCATTAAACGCCCTGAGATTGAATTAGCCGATGTGAAAGAGCTCTTAAACTTATCAGTGAGCGTACCGTCGGTAGGGGAGGAGGCTATCGAACAAACGGTCATTGAAATAAAGTATGAGGACTATCTAAATCGTGAAAAGCTAAATGCTGAGAAACTGGATAAGTGGGAAAATTTATCAATAAACCCCTCATTCGACTATGACAGGTTGAAGGCACTTTCCTTTGAAGGTAAAGAAAAGCTGAAACGACTGCGGCCATCAACAATAGGCCAGGCATCGCGAATTAGTGGAGTCAGTCCTTCCGATGTGTCCATTTTACTGGTTTATTTAGGCCGCTAATCTATTTCATCGCGTAGCTCTGACCCATGTAAAACCAAGGTCAGAGCTTTTTTTATTCACTCAATTTCTTTTACAATTTTGGAAACCGTAAACAATTGCCCAAACTGCGGCAACTCCTCGTTCGCTCATTTTTTGGAATGCAAAGACTATCTAGTCAGTCATAAAAACTTCTCTATTCAACAATGTGAGCAATGCGGTTTTCGACTCACTAACCCACGGCCCGACGGTAGTTCTATAGGCTTCTATTATAAGTCGGACCAGTATGTATCGCATAATGATCAAAGCAAAGGACTAATTAACACAGCCTATCGGCTGGTCCGAAATTATACATTACGGTCAAAATTAAAGCTCATCAAAGAGCTCAATGGCAAAGAAGGAAAGCTACTGGATATTGGTTGTGGAACAGGAGCCTTTCTGGAAATTTGCCGAAATAATAACTGGACAATTGCCGGCATGGAGCCTGACCCCGATGCACGCACTATTGCTGAAGCTAAATTACAGATCGCTATAAAAACAGAAATTGGCGAGTTAGCAGGTACAGGACCATTCAACATTATAACCCTATGGCATGTACTGGAACACATACCTGATCTTAACAAAACTATTTCTCAGCTCTACGATCTTCTCGATCGGAACGGAACACTGTTGATTGCTGTACCTAATTCTGCTTCGTATGACGCTGAGTATTTCAATGAATATTGGGCAGCCTACGACGTTCCCCGGCATTTATATCATTTTGTACCTACAACAATAGAAGCACTATTTAAGAAACATGGCTTTCGACTAGCTGGCACACAGCCAATGCTTTTCGATGCGTTCTACATTGCCATGCTCAGTACAAAATATCAAACTGGAAAGACAGACTATGTCAAAAGCATTCGATTAGGATTGGCCTCAAATTCAAAAGCCAAACAAACCGGTAATTCATCTAGTTTAATTTATCTCTTCAATAAGGTCTAATCACAATCAGAGGCCTTTTTTCAACGTTTTTATGTGTAATTGGTAAAGGTCTATTCTAAATTAAAAAAGTTAAAATTTTGTGTGAATAACCGTGTGCATAACTATGGGCAGTGAGTGGATAACGTGTTTATAAAGAACACTTGGGGTGTGGACGAATAGAGAAGTAATCCACATCTGTTTTCTACAAGCTCGTTTGTGTGGAGAATTGACGACATATCACAAAAAATTCCACAGGATTTCCCCACTCAATTTTGTGAATAGTTTTTATTCACAAATCCACATAAGACGAATGCATATGATGTGGATAAAATGTTATTTACCTAGGAACTAATAGGTTATAAGTGGATAAGCCTAAAAGAAAAGGTGGATAACTTGTAGCTCTTATCCACAATGAGTATCTTGAGAAGTGGACAACTTATTTGTTCACATATCCACATCGCTAATGATTATAATAACGTTTCTTTTAAAAAACTTTTATATAAAATGTTAATAAGGTCAAAAGTCGTTATTGTGCTGATGTGGCTTTTGTCGGTCAGCCTGGCCATGGGGCAGGGTGAAGCGACGTTGGCCGAAGAATATTATAAAGCCGGCGAATTTGAGAAAGCTGCGAACGAATATGCGAAACTGCTGAAAACGGATGTGACGTGGGTTCGGCTGGCTCGCTATGTCAATAGTCTTCAAAAAAGTAATAAAGCCGACGAGGCTGCGAAGTATCTACGTAAACAACAAAAGAGCGACGAACCCAACCGACCCTACTATGAGCTATTGTTGGGCCAGATGGCAACGCAGCAGGGAGATACAATTTTGGCGAATAATCAATACAACGCAGCGCTACAATCCAGTAAATCGTCGTTAAGCAAACTCGAAAAGATCGCAAGTGCCTTTAACGAAGCAGGAGAGCCCCGCTGGGCGATTCGTTCACTCGAAATGGCCCGGGATGTCAGTAAAGAGCCAACGGCTTACAGCGAGGATTTAATGGGGTTATATCGCACAACCGGTCAGACTGAGAAAGCGATTAATGAAATCATTACAACCAGTAAGCAATCAGATAAGAAAGAAACTGTTTTAGCTGCCCTCCAGAGTTATATCAATACCAAAGAGGAACCCCTGGTTGAAAAAGCATTGTATACAAAAATTCAACAGGAGCCGAACGAATTAGCATACAACGAACTACTGATTTGGTATTTTGTCCAAAAACAGAAGTTTAGCCGAGCATTATTACAGGAAAAAGCGACCGATAAGCGACTGAAACTAAACGGAAGCCGGGTTTATGATTTGGGTATGCTCGCAATGAACAACAAAGAATATAAAACAGCTGCCGAGTCATTTGAATACATAACCACAACTTATCCACAAGGACAGTTATACCCCTTTGCCCGACGGTTGGTAATACAGGCCCGTGAAGAACAGGTGAAAAATACATACCCAGTAGATAAGGCCGAAATCCGTAAGCTGATTGCTGATTATCAGAAAATGCTTCAGGAGATAGGGACAAACGTTAAAACGCTTGAAGCCCTGCGTAGTACGGCCAATTTGTATGGAAATTATCTGGATAGTAAAGACACTGCTCTAACTGTCCTGGATCTAGCCATTGATCTCGGGAAAACCGACAAAAATTTTGTTGATCGCTGCAAGCTGGATAAAGGCGATATATACTTGCTAAAAGGCGAACCCTGGGAATCGACACTGTTATATTCTCAGGTTGAAAAGTCTCAAAAGGAGGAATTGCTAGGCTACGAAGCAAAGTTAAAAAATGCAAAGCTGCACTATTATCGAGGTAATCTGGCTGTAGCAAAAGATATTCTGGATGTATTAAAATTGGCTACATCGCGAGAAATTGCCAATGACGCTGAACAATTAAGCCTGTTGATTGTCGACAATACGGGAATGGACAGCACGGAAGCGGCCATGCGTGAATATGCTAGTATCGATTTGCTCTTATTCCAGAACAAGACTGATGAAGCAATTGAAGCCCTAAAGGAAATGTGGAAAAAATACGCCGAACACCCATTGGCTGATGAAATATTGTGGCTTCGTGCAAATACATACATGAAACAAGGTAAAAATGCCGAAGCGCTGGAAGACTTAAAGACAATCAGTGCTAAGTATCCAAATGATATACTTGGTGACGACGCACTGTTTACTCAGGCAAAGATTTATGAAGAACGTTTGAAAGACAAAACCGCAGCGATGGAAGCTTACCAGAAAGTATTGACACAATATCCAGGCAGTATCTATGGTGCTGAATCAAGAAAGCGTTTCCGGGCATTACGGGGAGATACTTTAAACTAACAATAGGCATAGCAAATAATTAGTTATCCACAGAAAAGGGTCGAAACTCATAATTTCGACCCTTTTCTGTGGATAACTATGTAAAAGTACTTAAGCAACTGTACTTAAAAACGAATCTTTGAATGCCTCATAAAGGGCGGGTATACGAATACTTTTTTTATCGCGATTAGCCAAAACTGCTAATCGTTCGGGAACAACTACATCAATGCCAAGTACATCTTCAACCAAAGGCTTAAACTTGGACGGATGAGCAGTGGCTAAAGCTACGCCGACTACATCCCGATGAGTTTCAACCTGAAATTCCTGCATACCCATGATCCCAATAGCTGTATGAGGGCAAGCTATATAGCCAAATTGGTCGAAAATCTGTTTCATTCCAGCCCGGGTCTGGTCATCGTCATAAAAATAGCCCGAAATATTAGCTGTTAATCGATCATAATCGTCACCATATAAATGCGCTAATCGAACAAAATTGCTTGGGTTACCTACGTCCATTGCATTTGAGATTGTAGCAATAGATGCTTTTGGGGTGTATTTGCCCGTTTTAAGATAGGTGGGAACAACATGATTCCGATTGGTAGCTGCAATAAAATGCGAAATAGGCAATCCCATCTGCTGAACCATCACCCCGGCACTCAGGTTGCCAAAATTTCCGCTAGGTGTAGAGAAAACAACAGGTTTATTATGATGACGAACCTGACCATAAGCTCGGACATAATAGAATCCCTGAGGAATTAGTCTGAAAATATTGATTGAGTTAGCCGAAGAAAGCGATAAAGCATTATTAAGTTCCTGATCAACAAAGGCTTGCTTTACAATAGCCTGGCAATCATCAAAAGTACCATCAACTTCAAAAGCTTGTATATTACCACCAAGCGTAGTTAGTTGCTTCTCTTGCAAATCACTTACGCGGCCGCTAGGATACAGTATAGAAACCCGTATTCCCGGTACATTATGAAAACCCATGGCAACAGCGCCACCAGTATCTCCCGACGTTGCCACTAAAATGTTGACCTCTTTATCATTACGCGTTGAATAATAAGACATCAGAGCCGCCATATAACGTGCTCCCACATCTTTGAAAGCTAAAGATGGCCCGTGAAACAATTCAAGTACAGAACCTTTACCAGCTTCTAAGTCAACAACGGGAGTATCGAACGGAAAAGCTTGATGAGTGAGGTTTTCAAGCTCCTCTTTACTAATTTCATTCCCAAACAATGCAGTACTGATCTCAAAGCCAATATCGGCCAACGATTGATCAGCAATGCGTTCAAAAAAATCCACACCTAACTGAGGAAGGGGGATAGGCATATATAAGCCTTTGTCGGCAGGCATACTATGAAAAAGTGCCTGCTCTGCAGAAACGGTTTGTTGGGGACTATTCGTGCTGTAAAAACGCATACCTAAAATGCAAAATAAGGCTACAAAGTACGGTAAATCAGATCAATGTATTCAACAAACAGCACCGAAAATGTGGAAAACTAATGTGAATTAGTGGATAAGTAGGGCAATACATAACTTTGTGAAAATTTACACTTCATATGTCTTTCGGAATATTCAATGTCCCAACTCCGGCAAATGAGCCGGTAAAAGAATACCGTCCTGGCTCGCCAGAACGCGAAGCTCTCAAAAAAGCACTGGCATACTTTCGAGCGCAGGAAACGGATATACCCATGTATATTGGTAACCAGGAAGTTCGAACAGAACGTAAACTTCGCATAGCTCCTCCACATGATCACAAACATACATTAGGCTATTTTTACGAAGGTGATGCCGAACATGTTGTGCAGGCAATCGACGCTGCCCTGGCCGCGAAAGAAAACTGGGCAAATCTATCCTGGGAGCATCGGGCTAGCATTTTTCTTAAGGCTGCCGACCTTATTTCGGGGCCATATCGTGCCAGAATCAATGCGGCAACCATGCTCGGTCAGTCGAAAAATGCATATCAGGCCGAAATTGATTCGGCCTGTGAACTGATTGATTTCCTACGTTTCAATGTATCCTACGCAACGGAAATATATCGGCAACAGCCTAATTCATCGCCAGGCGTTTGGAATCGTTTAGAGTACCGGCCACTCGAAGGGTTTGTCTTTGCATTAACGCCGTTCAACTTTACAGCCATAGCCGGAAACTTACCTACATCAACCGCACTAATGGGGAATACAGTTGTCTGGAAACCTGCATACACGCAGATCTTGTCTGCAAAAGTAATTATGGAGGTATTGAAGGAGGCTGGTTTACCGGCTGGAGTTATCAATTTAATTTATGTTGATGGTCCTGTTGCGGGAGATATAATTTTTAAACACCCCGATTTTGCTGGTATTCACTTCACGGGAAGTACTGGCGTGTTCCAGACAATTTGGGGAGAAATAGGTGC
>NZ_CP147518.1:25000-180000 GCF_037201965.1 Spirosoma sp. SC4-14
AGCTTAACATGGGATGCTGGTCAGGCATGTGTAGGATAGGCGGGAGATTGCGAAGCGGTGTCGCCAGGCATCGTGGAATCAACCTTGAAATACCGCCCTTGGCTGACTGGCGTTCTAACCCTGTAAGGGGGACAGTGTTTGGTGGGTAGTTTGACTGGGGTGGTCACCTCCGAAAGGGTAACGGAGGTTTCCCAAGGTTGGCTCATGCCGGACGGTAATCGGCAGGGGAGTGCAATAGCAGAAGCCAGCTTGACAGTGAGGCATACAGGCCGATCTGGGACGAAAGTCGGGTATAGTGATCCGGTGGTTCCGCATGGAAGGGCCATCGCTCAAAGGATAAAAGGTACGCCGGGGATAACAGGCTGATCTCCCCCAAGAGCTCACATCGACGGGGAGGTTTGGCACCTCGATGTCGGCTCGTCACATCCTGGGGCTGGAGAAGGTTCCAAGGGTTCGGCTGTTCGCCGATTAAAGTGGCACGCGAGCTGGGTTCAGAACGTCGTGAGACAGTTCGGTCCCTATCTGTGGTGGGCGTGGGATGACTGAGGGGGTCTGTCCTTAGTACGAGAGGACCGGGATGGACCAACCGCTGGTGAATCGGTTGTTTGGCCGCAGGCACGGCCGAGTAACTACGTTGGGAACAGATAAGCGCTGAAGGCATCTAAGTGCGAAACTGGCCCCGAGATGAGTCATCCGGTATAAAGGGTTGTGGAAGACGACCACGTTGATAGGCGACAGGTGTAGGTGCAGAGATGCATAGAGCTGAGTCGTACTAATGAGCCCGGACGCGAGTATAATACAGTTTAGAGGAGTTATTGTGTGGATAGCGTTATCGAAGTTTCTCTCTGTGGGCTTAAAGACGAAAAGAAGTTGAGCGTATAAGCTCAAAAGAGTCAACAGGTTGGTGCTGTTAAGGCGGGTGAACACCTCTCCCATTTCGAACAGAGCCGTTAAGCCCCGTACTGCCGATGGTACTGCTGTCACAAGTGGGAGAGTAGGTAGGTGCCACCTGATGAATTGTTGAGAAAGCCCTCCCAAAGAGGGCTTTCTCTGTTTTAAGCCAAACCACCAGGAAGTACTTAAAGAAAAGGAGACTTGTACATATAAATAGTTACAGAAGTTTCTGACTAAGTTCCTGCACATTTAAACCACCAAATTCGCCGGAGCCCATAAAGAGAAAAATATCGGCATTGTTGCGCTCTAGAATTAAAAAATCTGCTAGTTCATCTGCTTGCGTAAATACGTGCAAGTCAGCTCTTCCAAAAGCGTTTATGACATCATTGACAGAAATTGGATCAGTTGAATCCAGATAAGGCCTTGTATGGGCATTAAAATAAACTACAGCTATATCTGCAGCATTTAACGCATCCTGGTATTCGCTAAGAAAGGTTTTAGTCAAGCTACTGAAGCTGTGTAATTCAGCGATAGCTGCTAGTTTCTGATTAGGGAATTGTTTCTTTACTGAGTCTGTAGTTGCTTCGACTTTAGCTGGTGAATGGGCAAAATCACGAAGTAAAACTCGATTTGTTGTTGGAGAATTCGCTTTACTCGCAATTTTTTCTAGTCGTTTTGCTACAGGTTTGAAGGATTGAATGGCTTCATAAAACTGATCTTCAGTGATACCAATTCGATCACAAACAACCATGGCTCCCCTAATATTTTTCATATTATACTCGCCAAACAGCAAAACAGGCACCTGCCCGCCTTGCTTCGTCAATAAATATGTTTGTCCATTAATTAGTTTGCTTGGGTGAGCTAGATAGGGTATTTTAGTAATATCCGTCCGTTCTTTCTGGCCAATAATGTCGAGCATATTATCCGATTCATCAAAAATCAGAATACCTGCTTTAGGCATTGCTTCGGCCAGTTGCTCAAATTGCTTAACGTATGATTCCCACGTTGGATAGATATTGACATGATCCCATGCAATGCCACTAATTAGGGCAATATGAGGTTGATAGTGTAAAAACTTAGGACGCGAATCGATAGGTGATGATGCATACTCGTCGCCTTCAATAATGATGACTGGTGCCGTTGGAGTTAGTTTTGCCATCGTTTCAAAACCTTCGATCTGTTCACCGACCAGATAATCAAAGTCGCGACCATGAAACTGAAGAGCATGTAGAATAATAGCTGTAATGGTGGTTTTTCCATGACTGCCCGCTATTACAACTCGTTGTTTTTGCTGACTTCGCTGGTAGAGAAATTCTGGATACGAAAATATTGGTAAACCCAATTCCTGAGCTTTAACGAGTTCGGGATTGTCCTTGCGAGCATGCATCCCCACAATAACTGAACTTAATCCAGCATGAATTTTTTCGGGAAACCAGCCCATTTCAGACGGTAGCAGCCCATGTTTTTGTAATCGTGACCGCGAAGGATCATAAATTTCATCGTCGGAGCCAGTGATAATATAGCCTTGTTGATGAAGAGCTAAAGCGAGGTTGTGCATAGCACTACCACCAATCGAGATGAAGTGGATGGTTTGAGGCATTCGGTAAAAATTAATAGTGTCGAGGGGCAAAAGTAGGGTTCTTTTCTTTTTGGAGAAAGATCGAAAGAAGACGGATGTCGTTACTATTAAATTTTGTCCGTATACGAATCAAACGGCTGGCTTTTTCGTTGACTAATCTGCGAATGGTCTGTACTTGGAAAGCTAACTTTTCGGACGCAAATTCGCGCCTGTTTTTTCCGAACCACAACCGCACTAACCGGTACTGCAACAGCGCGTATCACACTAAGCGGAAAAGCCCCATTTTATGCGTCGAACATAGGGATGAAGACTTATTATGACCTGATTGACCAGACGTTCGAATTTCCGACACGGGAATTTAACGTCGAAAACAACGCACTGTTGTTTAATAATGTCCCACTAATGGATATTATAAAGCAGTATGGTACGCCCCTTAAATTAACTTATTTGCCGAAAATAACGGAGCATATTGAACATGCTAAGATTTTGTTCAAGAATGCCATGAAGCGCTATAATTATAAGGGAAATTATACGTACTGTTATTGTACTAAGTCATCCCATTTTCGATTTGTGCTCGAAGAAGCACTAAAGAATAACATTCATCTCGAAACCTCATCAGCCTATGATATTCCTATTCTTAGGGAATTGTATAAGGTGGGAAAGGTGTCGAAAAGTACCTATATAATCTGTAATGGCTATAAACGGCCATTATATACGCAGTACATTAGCGAGCTGATCAATGAGGGCTTTTCTAATTGTATTCCTGTGCTCGATAACCTGAAAGAGATTGAAGCCTACGAAAACTCGATAACGGCAGAAACAGTTAATTTCGGAATTCGGATTGCAACAGACGAAGAGCCAAACTTTGCGTTCTATACATCAAGATTGGGTATTCGCTATAGCGATGTAAATGAACTATACCGGAGCAAAATTCAGCCAAACGAGCGTTTTAAGCTTAAAATGCTGCATTTCTTTATCAATACAGGTATTAAAGACAGTGCTTATTATTGGAGCGAACTAAGTCGGTTCATGTATAAGTATTGTGAATTACGGAAAATTTGCCCAGATCTGGACTCGATTGATATTGGTGGCGGAATGCCTATTCAGACATCATTCCAGTTTACGTATGACTATCAGGCCATGATCGATCAGATTGTGGAAAGTATTCAGTGGATTTGCAATAAAAATAACGTACCGGTACCGCATATCTTTACGGAATTTGGTTCTTATACGGTTGGCGAAAGCGGAGCGGTGATTTACAAAGTAATTGATCAGAAACTGCAAAACGACAAAGAATTGTGGTATATGATTGATGGCTCGTTTATTACGCAACTACCCGACTCGTGGGGATTAGGCCAAAAGTACATTATGCTGTCGGTTAATAACTGGGATAACCCATACCAAAAAGTTAACCTGGGTGGTTTGACCTGCGATTCGCACGATTTCTATAATACCGAAGCTCACAGTGCTGATTTGTATTTGCCCATTTTCGATCAGGATGCTGAAGACCAGTATATTGGCTTATTCCATACAGGTGCTTATCAGGAATCGCTTGGTGGTTATGGTGGTATTCAGCATTGCCTGATTCCGGCACCTCAGCATGTGATTATTGATAAGGATGAGGAAGGAAATTTGCGATCGAGGCTGTTTGCTCCCGAACAAAATAGTGAAGTAATGCTTAAAATTCTGGGCTTCGGAAATGCAGAACCGGGTATGACCGAATTAGAGGCTACTGAGGCCGCTGAAGAGCGTGAAGAAGAAGAACTGGTTAAAGAAGATGAATAACTAAGTAGAGATCGGCAATCGTTAAATAAAAATGCCTTCTCTAGCAACTGCTAAACTAAGAAGATGTAAACATTGTATGGTTTTTGGCACTATATTCGTTTAACAATCTGAAGTTTGGAAGCAAAAACAGATCGATATTTCATGAAAAAACTACTGGTTTTAGGGGCAGTATTAGCAACACTGTCGCTTGGGTCATGTGCTCGACGAGCAAACTGTCCTGCATATGGGAGCGTGCAAAAGCCTGTGCCAACGCAGGCACGTGTTTAAGGGAAAAGAAATGGATTCTTAAAAGCCCTCTAAACCTGCGCAGGTTTAGAGGGCTTTTAAGCGTTTACCAAAACAAAGCGGGAGGCTTCCAGTAAATTAGGTGCGCAACCGTCGCATTCATCATCGAATTTTAGTTCAGACGAAATTCGAACAGTACGTACTCCCACTCGTTTACCAGCCTGCATATCGCGAAGAGCATCGCCAATCATCCACGATTTATCAGGAACGATGTTGTACTTGGCAATAGCTTTTTCGAGCAGAAGAGAACCTGGTTTGCGAGTTAGTGACTGCGTATCGTAGTTTGGATGATGGGGACAATAGTAAATATCGTCAATCAAATGATCACATTGGTCTTGCAGGTAATTATAGCAGTCCATTACATCTTTACGAGTGTAGAGCCCCTTCGCAATACCTGCCTGATTGGTAATAACTATGAGTAAATACCCAGCATTTTTTAATAAACGCAAAGCCTGGGGTACTCCGTCGGGTATAATAAAATCTTCAATCCGATAGACATAATCCGGCCTATCCTCGTTCAAAACGCCGTCTCTATCTAAAAACACGCACTTATTCATTAACAAAAAAGAATGTGGTTTAGGCAATAATACAAAATAATGTAAAAATAATAGTATTGAAATTCTTTATGTTTATACTATTTTATTATAAGTAATAAGTAGTAGCCCTTTGTGGAAAAGAGAAGCATCTACGACTGTGGACTCTTCCACGTCGTAGATGCCAGTTTAACTTATAAATCTAGAGGGTTGTTTTATACACGCAGATCCAGCAAGCGTTGCTCTAACGCCTGAACCTTGGCTTCGGCATCGGCAAGTTTCTGGCGTTCACGATCTACAACTTCCGGCTTGGCATTCGCTACAAATTTCTCATTCGCTAGTTTTTTCAGGATTGATTCACGGAACCCAAGGTTATACTCCAGCTCTTTCTGGGTGTTAACTATCTCCTGTTCGGTATCGATTTCGCCAGCCATGTCAACGAAAAACTCATCACCTTTAATCAGGAACGAAATGCCATTGGCTTTCTCGGATACATAGCTGATTTCAGACACATTAGCCATCTTCTGAACTAGAGGTTCCAATGACTGGAAGCGCTCAGGAGCAGTAGTTTTTATTGCCAGTGGCAATCCGGTTTTAGGTGAAATCTGTTTGGCATTCCGAATGTTTCGAACATTGGTGACGACATCGAATAAGATATCGAAATCGGCCAGTATTTGCGAATCGGCAGCGGTTGCTTTAGGGAAAGCTGCAATGCAAATACTGTCGCCTGGCTGGCGCTCCCGAATTTCCTGCCATATTTCTTCCGTAATAAACGGCATAAATGGATGCGCAAGAGACATCAGTCGTTCGAAGAAATTGATGGTAGCCTCATACGTAGCACGGTCAATGGGTTGTTCGAAGCCAGGTTTTATCAACTCCAGATATTGCGAACAGAAATCGTCCCAGATAAGCTTGTAAATGCTTTGTAGAGCATCCGAAATCCGGAATTTACTGAAATGATCTTCCAGGTCAATTAGTGTTGTGCTAAGCTTCGACTCGAACCAGCGAATTGGTAGAGATGCAACGGACTGCGTCTCAAAAGGGTCAGCCGTTGAAACCGTCCAGCCTTTAACCAGCCGGAATGCATTCCAGATTTTATTGCTGAAGTTACGGCCCTGTTCGCACAGCTTTTCGTCGAACAGTAGGTCATTACCGGCTGCTGAACTAAAGAGCATACCCGTCCGTACACCATCGGCTCCGTATTTTTCAATGAGATCGAGTGGATCGGGCGAGTTGCCTAATTGCTTCGACATTTTACGGCCCTGCTTGTCGCGAACCATACCCGTAAAATAAACATCTTTAAAAGGCCGCTCTCCCCGATATTCGTAGCCAGCAATAATCATTCGAGCCACCCAGAAGAAAATAATATCGAAACCCGTAACGAGCGTATTGGTCGGATAATAATATTGGATGTCGGCATTATTCGGGTCTTTTAGGCCATTAAAGACCGACATTGGCCAGAGCCACGACGAAAACCAGGTGTCGAGTACATCTTCGTCCTGCGTCAGATCGGCTTCTGTAAGGGCAAACAACTGATAATCGCGCTGAGCTTTCCGTAGGGCGGCACGCTTATCTTTAGCAACGATAATGGTACCATCCTTCATATAAAAAGCCGGAATACGCTGGCCCCACCAGAGCTGACGGCTAATACACCAGTCGTGCGGATTCTCCATCCAGGAACGATACATGTTCTTGAATTTTGGCGGATGGAGTTGAATGGTATCGTTCATAACGTTCTCGAACGCGGGTTTCGAGATTTCGTCCATTTTCAGGAACCACTGCAACGACAGCTTCGGCTCAATTACGGCATTGGTGCGCTCCGAGAAACCAACATTCGATTTGTAGTCTTCGGCTTTTTCCAGATTGCCCGATTCTTCGAGCATTTTGATAATGGCTTTCCGGGCCGCAAAGCGATCCTGACCAACCAGAATCTGCGCTTTTTCGTTTAGTGTGCCATTATCGTTCAGAATATCCAGAACCGGCAGATTATGCTTCATGCCGAGCGTATAGTCGTTCGGGTCATGGGCAGGCGTAACTTTAAGGCAGCCCGTTCCGAAATCCATTGTCACATACTCATCAGTGATAATGGGAATTTCACGGTTAATAAGCGGAATAATGGCTTTTTTGCCGTGCAAATGCTTATACCGCTCGTCGTTAGGGTTAACGGCAATGGCAGCATCAGCCATGATCGTTTCGGGCCGTACGGTAGCAATAGTGATATAGCTGGAGGCCTGGGGCTCAGGGCTTAGGGGGCCACCCTCGGCAATTTGATACCGAATGTAAACCAGCTTTTGCTGAACCTCTTTGGTTATAACTTCTTCGTCCGAAACGGCTGTCAGGCCCTGAGGGTCCCAGTTAACCATGCGGACGCCCCGGTAAATCTTACCTTTTTCGTACAGATCGACGAATACATCGATAACCGAGTCGTATAGATCAGGCTCCATTGTAAAGCGGGTACGATCCCAGTCGCAGGATGCACCGAGCTTACGAAGTTGCTGAAGAATGATGCCGCCGTATTTGTGAGTCCATTCCCAGGCATATTCTAAAAACTGATCACGAGTCAGATCGTGCTTGCTGATGCCACGCTCTTTGAGCATGCCAACGACTTTAGCTTCCGTAGCAATACTGGCATGGTCGGTACCGGGCACCCAACAGGCATTTTTTCCTTCCATACGCGCCTTCCGGATCAGTACATCCTGAATCGTATTGTTGAGCATATGCCCCATGTGCAATACGCCTGTTACGTTGGGAGGAGGAATAACAATAGTGTAAGGCTCCCGTTCGTCGGGAGTCGATTTGAAAAACTGGTTATCAATCCAGTATTGATACCATTTTTCTTCAATGTCCTGCGGAGTGTATGTCTTTGAAATCATAAAGCAGTCAAAACGAATGACTTTTCTTCAACCATTAAACCGAATCTGGATAGAAAAGGAGCCGTATTCACGGAAAGAAAGGCAAAATTAGCTAAATTGGATAGGGCGTAAAAACGAAAGACGTTCTTTCCTGGTTTTAGCACTACACTTCATGGTTCGTCTATGGAATTCGGAAAAGTACATAATCTCGACGTTATCAACCTGACACTACCGCCGGGCCCTTCGTTTAATGCCCGTGTGTGGGCAGGTATTGAGCCGACCAGTCACCCTTCGGTATTCATCGGTGGACCAATCTGGGCCAACAAAGATTATGTTGGCAAAGTATATCCTTCGAATGCAAAGGAGCGTGATTTTTTGCATTACTATACCCGGCAGTTTAATACCATTGAATTAAATCTGACCCATTATCAGATTCCGACGGTCGGTATGATTGAAAAATGGAAAACCGAAGCAACCGAAGGCTTTACCTATTGCCCAAAGTTTCCACAGGTAATTAGTCATGAACGGCAACTGGTCGCTACTGAAGCATTAACCGAAGAGTTTGTGAACGCGGTGTTGGGTCTGGAGGAGTTTCTGGGTATGGCATTTCTGCAAATGCCCCCTTCGTTTAGTCCCGAAAAATGGCCATTGCTGGAGTCATATTTAAAAAGCCTGCCCGACGAACTGGATGTGGCCGTAGAATTTCGGCATCCTGACTGGTTCAATAAATCATCAATCTGGCAACAAACTCTCGAAGGGCTTCATGCCCTGCATCGGCATGTGGTGATTACCGATGTAGCCGGTCGGCGCGATGTATTGCATATGAGCTTAAGCAGCCCAGTTCTGACGCTTCGGTTTATTGCCAATGAAGGCCATCCAACTGATTATGTACGGACAGATGCCTGGATACAACGGCTGAAAACCTGGTTTGAAAAAGGACTACAAACGGCTTATTTGTTCATTCATGGCGGGGGAGACAACGATACGGCTCCCGAACTGATTCGGTACTGGATTCGGGAATTAAATAAACACTGTGGTCTGAATTTAAGAGAGCCCGTACTACAGCCCAAAGTTGTGCAGGGTAGTTTGTTTTGATTTGCACGACGAACCGTTTACCTTTGTTTCATGATTTCAGCAACTACAAACCATCGGCATCACCATTCTGGGCGGTAACGCAGCAGAACAAGACGCTCGTGTTTGTGAGTTTTGGAACGAAAATCCTAATTACACAATATACCCGGCCCGGTTCTGCTACAGAGTCGGGTTTTTCGTTTTTATTCGTCGAATGCTGGCTATCGAACAGCCTCAATCCAAAACAATGAAAACTGTCATTATTAAATATAACGCAGGTAATGTCCAGTCGGTAATGTACGCGCTGGAAAGACTGGGGGCAAGCTATCTGCTGACCGACAATGAAGCCGAAATCCGCTCGGCCGATAAAGTGATTTTTCCGGGCGTAGGTGAAGCCAGCACCGCCATGGCTTATCTGCGCGAGCGTGGTCTGGATAAACTGATTCCATCGCTGAAACAGCCTGTTCTGGGAACGTGCGTCGGTATGCAGCTCATGTGCCGCTACTCCGAAGAGAACAACACAACCTGTATGGGTATTTTCGACATCGATGTTCGGCGATTTCCTACCCACCGTGACGACGACCCTGCTCGCTTTAAAGTGCCGCACATGGGCTGGAATAGCATTCACTCCCTACAAGGGCCATTAACACAAGGACTGTCGGAAAACGCCTACGTTTACTTCGTACATAGCTACGCAGCCGATATATGCGCCGAAACCACTGCAACCTGCGATTATGTGCGGCCATTCAGTGCCATGCTGCATCGCAATAATTTCTACGCAGCACAGTTTCATGCCGAAATCAGCGGTGATGTTGGCCAACAGATTCTGGAGAATTTTTTGAACTTGTAACGCGGACAGTCGTCCGCATTGTCCATGTATATAATACCTGCAATTGACCTAATCGAAGGCAAAGCCGTTCGCCTGACCCAGGGCGATTATAGTCAGAAAAAAGAATACAATGCGCGTCCGCTGGAGGTAGCGCAGCAGTTCGAAGATGCGGGGCTTACTCGCTTGCACCTTGTTGATCTCGATGGCGCTAAAGAAAAACGTGTAATCAACTGGAAAGTATTGGAGTTGATAGCCTCGAAAACTAGCCTGCATATTGATTTTGGTGGAGGAGTGCAGTCGGACGATGATCTGCGGGTAGTTTTCGAGTGTGGCGCTAAACAGGTAACGGGTGGTAGTATTGCCGTGAAAAAGCCGGAAGTAATGGAACGGTGGTTGTCTCGACATGGTTCTGAGGCCATTATTCTGGGTGCCGATGCCAAAAACGAAAAAATTGCCGTTAGCGGTTGGGAAGAATCGACCGAAGTATGGGTCTACGATTTTGTGGAAAAGTGGGTCGACAAAGGTGTTAAGTACGTAATCAGTACCGATGTGGCAAAGGACGGTCTATTGCAGGGGCCATCCTTTGAACTCTACCGAAACTTACAGGATCAGTTTCCCACGCTGAACATCATAGCGAGTGGTGGAGTCAGCAATATGGCCGATATCGAAACGCTGGCCGATATGAATCTCTTCGGTGTTATTGTCGGTAAGGCCATTTACGAAGGCCGCGTGACATTGAAGGAATTAAGTCGATTTATGGGAATCTAAAAATGAGTACCATGAAAGGTTGGTATGTTGGCTTATTTATTGGTTTCAAGGTATTATGGAATGTACATGCATCAGGTATGCAACCTAAACCATTGTCAATGTATCGCTTTATGGGGTTAGCTAATAAGATTGGTTTGAAACCTCCCATGCTAAAATCTGGTGAGTTTGAAGTTCGAATCTGGAACCAAAAATCGTTTCAGTATGGCGAAGCGCAGATACTTTATGTACTAACAAGCCACAGGGATCGGTTTGGTCTGGTTAAATATGTGTTCAAGTCTGGTAAGAAAAGGCTAAAATCTAGCAAAAAGCTTAAACCTGATAAGCCTGTTACAGATAGCCTATGGTATCAATTAGCCCAACAAGATATTTTAGCATTGCCTGATGAATCTGCAATCGAAAGTCAACTACGCCCCTATCATGACACATCTACATGGGTCACTGTGGAAAAAGATAGTAGTATCAGCATTAGAGGACATAAAAGGGAAAAATCTGTCTGGATTTTAGATGGAGAAAGCTACTATTTTGAGGTATTCGGCCAGGATAGTTATCGAACCTATACCTATAGTAATCCCAAATCATACTTACACGCTAAACCCCAAATAACTCAGCTACAAAAAGTGGTTTGCATTCTGAATTCAATAGAGTCGAGATTTCTTCCCTCCAGTAAATAGCCCTACTTAATCAAATTTATGCTTGAAGACTACACCATCAGCACCGATAAAGCGAAACTTAACATTGACCTAATTCACCAGTTTCTGAGCAAAGAGGCTTATTGGTGCCCGAATATTCCCATTACTATTGTTCAGCAATCAATCGAAAACTCTCTTTGCTTCGGTGTTTATTGGGGCGACCAACAAGTAGGGTTCGCCCGTGTTGTGACTGATCAGGCAACGTTCGGCTACCTGGCTGATGTATTCATTTTGCCGGAACATCGGGGTAAAGGCTTATCGAAACAGCTAGTAGCGTTTATTATGGCTTATCCGGCTTTACAGGGATTGCGCCGGATGATGCTGGTTACCCGCGATGCACATGGATTATATGAGCAGTTTGGCTTCCAGCCCATCGCCAATCCCGAAAATACAATGTCAACCAAAACATTTACCAGTTACTGATGCTTACAAAACGGATTATTCCCTGCCTGGATATAAAAGATGGTCGCACCGTAAAGGGAACCAATTTTGTCAACCTGCGCGATGCGGGCGATCCGGTTGCTCTGGCGGCTATCTATGCCGAACAGGGAGCCGACGAACTGGTTTTTCTGGATATTACGGCAACAGTCGACGAGCGTAAAACCCTCATCGAACTGGTTCGGAACGTGGCCCATACCATCAACATTCCGTTTACGGTTGGCGGTGGAATCTCGTCGGTTGCCGATGTGTCGACGCTTCTAAATGCAGGTGCCGATAAAATTTCAATCAATTCCTCCGCCGTTCGCAACCCCGATCTGATCAACGAGTTGGCTCTTGAATTCGGTAGCCAGTGCATCGTTGTCGCAATCGACACCCGCTGGATTGAGGTAGAGAGCTTAGAGCAAGGGGCAAAGGGCGAAGGGCATAGGGTAGAGGGCGGAGTGTCAACCTTCAGCTCCCAGCCCCTTGCTCTCAGCCCTCAGTCCTTCGCTCATATCGTCCATACCCACGGAGGCCGTAAGCCGACGCATCTGCGCACTATAGCCTGGGCAAAAGAAGTAGAGGAACGCGGGGCTGGCGAAATTTTGCTAACGTCGATGGATACCGATGGCACTAAAGCCGGGTTTGCGCTTGAACTGACCGCGCAAATTTCTGGATCAGCTAATATTCCGGTGATTGCATCGGGTGGTGCTGGTACAATGGATCATTTTGTCGATGTGTTCACAACCGGCAAAGCTGATGCCGGATTGGCTGCCAGCATTTTTCACTTCAAGGAAATCGAAATACCAGATCTGAAAGGCTATTTGCGAGAAAAAGGAATTGAAATGCGATTGTAAGCAGCATCTTGTAGGCCGGTGTTTTCAAACCCACAAGAGGCTGCCCGTGTAGGACATTAAAACTTAAAGCCCAGATCGAGGGCTACAATTCGGCTCTTTGAAACAAGCTGGCTCCCACGCGCTACGTTGATCAGGCCGCGCTGATAGCTCATGCCGATGTTAAATGCATTGTTTTGATTGATTTTGTATTGGACACCGGTTCCCAGGAGCATTTCAACATCACCGAACCCATACTGCCGTCGGTCGCCACCACTTTCGGCCTGATACAAACCATTGCGAGACTGATCGAGGGCATGCTCCGCCAGTTTCAGGCTCAGTAGACCGCCTGTCTGAATATAAAGCCGCATGTTTGGCGCAATATTATTCGCAAACAGCTTTACGGTTACTGGTAGTTGCAGATACTGAAGGTTGTAAACAGACTCTTTTTCGGGCGCGCCCGGATTCCACACAGCTTGCCCAAACGTACCTGGCATTTGAAAACCCGACCGTTTAACTGTATACCAAAGTCCGGTACTGAACGCATAGCGGTTTTTGAAAAAGAAATAGTCGAGCGTTGGCCCAACACTCATCCGGGCACCAATGCCATTGCTGCGAAAACCCGTGTAGTTGCCCGTTCCTTCGGCGGTGTTCATGTTGAGCGAAGGAGCAAACCGAATACTCATTTCAATGAGATGAGTAGGCCAGGCATAGTCTGGACCAGAACCGTAACCGTTGTTTTCATTCGTGTCATTGTCTTGGTTTCGTTGTTGTCGACGCCGACGTTTGCGGTCATCGTCATAGTTGCGCCGGTTCTGGTCCTGGCCATCGTAATTATCGCCCAAAATTTTACGAAACCGTTTTTCAGTTACGCTCGATTCTTTCGTTCTCAATTGGTAGAGTGCAGGCGACGTCGATTGCGCCCAACTGCTGACAACCGTCAGCACAACCAAAATCAACCCTAACCCTGCAACTTTTTTCATAATTTTGCACGTTTTCAATACAGAAAACCAGTGAGTTTCATGCGACTACAAACGGCCTTTGCCGGAATTCTTTGTTTATTCTTCTTTGCTTCGTGCACTAAAAACGAAGACGTTACTCTTATCCGACTTGATCAACAGCTTTTCTCGGGTAAATCTGCCGAAAATGTTCGTGGATTTCTGAATCAACACCCCGATGTTGCTCAATTGTACTTTAACGCGAACGAAGCCGGAAATGATACAGCACTCATCCGAGAATTGACCGACCGGATCAACAATCCGGCGCTCAATGAACTCTATCAGCAAACGGAAGCCGAATTCGGTGATATGGCTGATTTGAAAACACAGCTGGCTGAAGCCTTCACGAAAATCAAAAAAAACTTTCCCGATTTTCGTTCTCCCAAAATTGCTACACTCGTAACGGGCTTTGCTGGCCCCGACATAGTTGTTTCTGACAGCCTGATCATTATTGGTATCGATTATTTTGCTGGCCCTAAGGCTAAGTATCGTCCCCGCGGTCCCGAATTCCCTCAATATATTCTGCGCCGGTATCAAAAAGAGTATATTGCTCCAGCTATTATTTTTGCTCTATCAGACAAATACAATGCCACAAATCGCACTGACCAGACTATGCTGGCCGATATGGTTTATTTTGGCAAGAGCTATGTTTTTACAAAAACCATGCTTCCTGAAGTAGCTGACAGCCTCATTATCGGATATTCAGACAAACAACTTACCGAAACGTTTAATGCCCAGGATATAATTTGGGGACATTTTATTGATAATCAGTTGCTATATCAGACAAATCCGGCAGTAAAACAACGATATTTGAATGAGCGACCCTTTACAGCCGAAATTGGGCCTGCCTGCCCGGGGGCTATTGGCCGGTGGCTGGGCTGGCGAATCGTAAGTATGTACTTCGATAAACATAACGGCGTCGGTATTTCCGATCTGATGCATAATGCAAACGCCCGGCAAATTTTTGAAGAATCGGGCTACAAAGGGCAAACGGACGAATAATCAATAACACCAGGCTTTGGCAATTGACCAGGCAATATTTTTTGACCAAATAACGACTACTCAATAAAGCAGTCGACAGAATTATAACCAATGGCAAAACGAGGACGAGGTTTTGGCGAGGAAGCCAGCGAAGCTGATAAAAAAAAATTAAGCCGTGAAGGCATAAAAAAGGCCCTCAGTATTTTTCAATTTATTAAACCATATCGATTTCAATATGGAATTGGGTTCATCTTTTTGATTCTGTCTACGGGCACAACCATGAGTTTTGGTTTGCTTATCGGACAAATCACCAGTGTGATTCAGGGCAAATCAAATTTTACACTTAACCAGGTTACCCTGTTTTTTGTGGGTGTACTGGTGGCGCAGGCTATTTTCTCGTTCTGCCGCATTTATTTCTTTTCGCAGGTGAGCGAGCGCGCAATGGCCGATGTGCGTCGGGCAACTTATAGTAAAATCATTACGCTTCCGATCACCTTTTTCGAAAAACGACGCGTTGGCGAATTGACCAGCCGTATTTCGGCCGATGTTTCGCAACTACAGGACGTGCTGACGCTGACACTAGCCGAACTTTTCCGGCAGGTGGCTACGCTGACAATTGGTACGGCTATTATTTTCTATGTTTCCTGGAAATTGACCCTGTTCATGCTGGGTACATTTCCGGTTATCATAGTGGCGGCCATGATTTTTGGGCGATTTATTCGGCGGCTATCAAAACAGGCGCAGGATTTGTTGGCACAGGCCAATGTGATTGTTGAAGAAACGCTGCAATCGGTAAACGTAGTGAAGGCATTTACGAATGAGAAAGTCGAAATTAATAGGTACGGTATTGGACTGAACAAAGTTGTAAGTACGGCGCTGAGGGCGGCAAAATTCCGGGGTGTATTTGTATCATTCATCATTTTTGCACTTTTCGGCGGCATTATCGGTGTTGTCTGGTATGGTGGTTCGCTGGTACTATCGAACGAAATGCCTTTCTCGGATCTTCTTACATTTATCGTTTATACAACGTTTATTGGTGGATCGGTGGCTGGCATGGGCGATTTATACGCTCAATTGCAACGCACAATTGGCGCTTCTGAACGAATTCTGGAAATTCTGGAAGAGCCATCAGAAGTGGAGGCCGATGAAGAACGGCCACTGTTTGTGCCGGTTCGGGGCGATGTGCAATTCAATGACGTTCATTTCTCGTATCCGTCGCGGCCTGATGTGCCAGTACTTAAAGGAATTTCGCTGGATGTTGCTGCCGGCCGTAAAATTGCGTTAGTAGGGAAAAGTGGAGCTGGTAAATCAACAATTGTTCAATTGCTGATGCGCTATTATGGCATTGGCAATGGGCAGATTAAGGTTGATGGCCGCGATCTGATGAGTTTCAATATTACCGATCTTCGGAAAAATATTGCCGTTGTTCCTCAGGAAGTAATGCTGTTTGGTGGAACCATTCTGGAAAACATTCAGTATGGAAAGCCCGGAGCCAGTGAAGCTGAAGTTCGTGAAGCGGCTCGCAAAGCCAATGCACTGCAGTTTATCGAATCATTTCCCGAAGGTTTTGAAACCGTTGTGGGCGAACGAGGTGTTAAACTATCGGGTGGTCAACGGCAACGTATTGCCATTGCGCGGGCTATTTTGAAAGATCCGGCCATTCTAATTCTGGACGAAGCAACCAGTTCGCTGGATGCCGAATCGGAACGGTTAGTACAGGAAGCGCTGGATGAGCTAATGCAAAATCGCACAACAATTATTATTGCACACCGGTTAGCTACCATTCGGAAAGTTGATAAGATTTATGTGATTCGTGAAGGGATGATTGCTGAGTCGGGTACGCACGACGAACTGGCCATACAGGAAGACGGTATCTATGCGAATCTGGTTAAATTGCAGTTTGAAATTATAGATTAGGGATTCAGCCTACGGTTGCCATAGACCGAAACCCATAAACCAAATTACCGTTATGACTCCTGCTGCTAAAACCCTGAAAGACTTTAACCTACGCCATACGAATGGCCGGGAAGAAGTGCTGGATTTGTTTCTGAACGCTGGTCATGCACTGGCGCATAACGACGTAGAAAATGGCCTTGGTCCAGATCATGATCGGGTCACGATCTATCGGACACTACGGACGTTTCTGGATAAAGGATTACTGCATAAGGTCCTTGACGATGAAGGAGGCACTAAGTATGCCCTCTGCCGTGAAGCCTGCGCCCATGGCCATCATCACCACGACCATGTTCATTTTAAATGTGAAGCCTGTGGACAAACTACTTGTCTCGACCAGGTTAGCATTCCAACAATCGACTTACCTAACGGCTACAACCGTAAAGAAACAAATTTGCTCATCCAGGGCGTTTGTCAGGATTGTAATAGATGATGCGGGAAAAATCCGCGATTTGACGAATAAAATCGCGGGCTTCTCCCGCGTTACTACATGACCACTGAAACCATTTTTCAGGAACAGCAACAGCAGTTTTTACGGGCTGGGCAGATAGCTCAGCGACAATATAATCAATGGGCGTTCTGGCGCCTTATCTGGTTTTTAGGCAGTGCGGTGGTGTTCTGGCTTCTAATTCAAATGGATGAGCAGTTGGGGGCCGCTTTTGTTTTGCTGGTAGGCGTGGCCGGATTTATGTTTTTACTGAAAAAACACCAGGCTATTCGGGTCGAACGCGACCTAAGTCATTATCTGGCGTTTATTAATCAGGACGAAGCCGCACGCTTGAAACGGCAATACCTTCGCCCAGAGGCAGGCGACCAATTCGCCAATCCGACGCACTTTTATGCGACCGATTTAGATGTCTTCGGCAAACATTCACTGTTTCGGTTGCTGAATCGAACCCATACGTTCGAAGGTCAAAAGCGATTGGCAAACTGGTTGCTGGAACCATCTGGACCCGATGCCATTCGGTTGCGTCAGCAGGCCGCCCGAGAGTTAACTCCACAGCTTGATTGGCGTCAGCAATTTGAAGCCAAAGCCTATCTGGAAGAAACCATTACTCGTTCGCCTGACTTGCTGATCAAGTGGGCAACTGCCGACGTTGTGCCGACACCATCTTATCTGAACCTTGTTCGATTTCTATTTCCTATCATTACATTGGCATTGACCGCTCTGTGGTTTACGGGCTATTTACCAGGAGCAATTGTACTGATGGCATTGGCCGTTCATGGGTTAGTGCTTAGCCAAACGGCGGCTCGGGCAAAAGACGTAAGTGAACAAACATTCGAAATATCGGCGGCATTACGCTCGTTTCGATCTTTATTTGAACATGCCGAACAGTTGAAAGGGAATGCCTTACGATTGCAGGCTATTGGAAAAGCATTGACCTCAACCGACCGGCTGGCTTCGGAAGCAATTGGAAAACTGGCCCAATTGACCGAAGGTTTGAACTATCGGCGAAATCCTTATTTCTACCTCCTATTTGGCATAGCTACTTTATGGGACATCCATTACCTGTTTCGACTGGAGCGCTGGCGGAAAGAACATGGTCCGCATTTGAGTCGCTGGTTCGAGGCTTTGGGTGAGCTGGAAGCCCTAAATAGTTTAGCCGGATTTGCTTATGCCCATCCCGCCTATGCAACCCCCAACATTGTTGAAGACGAATTAATACTCGATTTTGTAGAAGCAGCACATCCATTATTACCACCCGGCCGTAGTATATCTAATTCGCTTACAGTTAGCGGCAATGGTCGAACGATCCTGATTACCGGCTCGAATATGTCGGGCAAAAGCACGTTTCTGCGCACGGTCGGGACGAACGTTGTACTGGCACTTGCCGGAGCCGTTACAAGTGCCAGCCAATTCAGCTGTTCGCCCGTACGGGTGTTTACAAGCATGCGAACGCAGGATTCGCTGGAAGAGAGCACATCGTCGTTCTACGCTGAATTAAAACGCTTGCAAACGCTTATTTATCTCTCCAAACAGTCGGGCCAGGAGCGGGTACCTGTTCTTTATTTCCTGGATGAAATCCTGAAAGGAACTAATTCGGCTGATCGGCATCGGGGTGCCGAAGCTCTAATTCGCCAGCTGCATCGGACCACTGCATCGGGTTTTGTTTCAACGCATGACCTAGAGCTGGGGCAACTCACCGATGCCAGCAACTTTGTCAGAAACTATCACTTTCAATCAGACCTGAAGGATGGAGAGCTACTGTTCGATTATAAACTTCGGGATGGTATCTGCCAAAGTTTTAATGCCAGTCAGCTCATGCAGGCTATTGGTATCGAGATCGATGCCCTTCAGAAGTAAAGCCAATGCCAGCGAAGTTTAGGGCCAATTTGCAGCGTTGGAGCCGGGATTTTCACGTATTTCAAAACCCCAAGCACTAGCCTTGCCGCAGTACTGCGTGGTTTAAAAAGTTTAATTAGGTTTATGTCTGGGGCAATATACCACTCATGCCGTCCGCCCAATCCATCGTGACGAACACTCCAGGTTTCGGCCTCAAGCCCCATGCCAACAGATAGTTGAAGCCAGTTGGGCCATCGTTTCTGCCAGCGGCTTCCCCCAAAATGTTTGGGTGAAAACGAAAACCAATAGGTCTGATTCAGGTAATCGTCGATAGAGAACCGTTGACGTGGAATACCTCGTTCATCGAAATATTTACTGGTTTGCTGCCAGTAACTTACTTTCCACTGGGCATCGCGCAGAAAACCCGAGCGATGCTGGGCTATAGGCCATAAACCGCCAATGGTTCCGGCTGTAACATCGCGCCAGCTAAATCCATACGTTGGCGAATAAGCATCTTTTAGCTCAATGCCTAATTCAACAAACGCTGCTGAGCCCAGTGCCAGCCATTCGGCCTTTCGTTGAGAAACACCAGCCCAGCGAAAAGCACTATAATAGGCTTCGGATACAAAAATACCGCCCGTCAGATGAGCTACTTTGTCTAGTCCATTGGCATACGTTAAATCGCGTCCATTATCGAAATGAAACGGCACGCCCTTTTCATGCCACCAGGTTCGTTCAAGGTAGGTATAGGTTGAACCCAGGGTGAGCAGTGAAGTCGCTCCAACCGCCCATATTCGTCCTTTGTTCAGAACGACTTGCTTTTTGATAAGGCTATCTTCTGATGAAGGCAACGAATCGGTTACCAGAGAACTATGCAGAATGCTTAAAAGAATAAACGAGCTAAGACCCATACGCGCTATTGGACTCAAAGCACTCGAAAAAGTTACATAAGTTGAAGAAATCGTTGTCTTAACCCCCTGAATGGCTGGACAAAATTGTAAAAACAGGTGGTGCGCCACTGCGATTAGTCCTTTTACATTCAGAAATCATGAGAAAAATAAGGCGCAGGTTTACTCCCCAAGACCGCTATTCCATCGTACAGTAAGCCATTCGTGACGACCATGCCGATTGGAGCGATTCCTATACACGCGTCGATCCTCAACTGCGATCCCTCAAACCTAAAGGGCGGCCCGGACTCCAGCAAAAATGGGAAGAAGCACAGGTGAATTACGACACAACAGCAGCGGCTGCCGCCATTTTAGAAAATCTGTCCAGTTAATAGAGGGCTAAGACATCAGTTGGGAGCGTTTTTGGGAATTTAATGACAGAGGTTTAGGCTAACCAGACTTTGCATACTGTTTAGGCTTTTGACCTAGATGATCTACAAAGACCCGCGTAAAATGGCTTAGGTTTTCAAATCCTAGCCGATAGCCCGTCTCTGACACCGATAGCTTCGCTTCCCGCAACAGCCGGGCCGCTTCTTGCATACGCACTGTCTGGTAATACGCGTAAAGGCTCAGACCGAAGACCTGCCGAAATAAGCGCCGGAGTTTACTTTCGCTCATGCCTGCCACCCAAGCCAGTTGAGGGATGCTTGGCGCTTTACGTAAATCCTTGATCAACTCGTTCCGTATCATAAACAGCGTCTTACCCTCATCTTCCCGAAGCGGATAAACCGTTTTCGTCTCGCGCTGTAACAGTTCACTCATAAACTGATAGACTAACTCCTGACCTTTAACGGTAACGTAAAATGCGAATAGCGGGTCCGTTTCGGGATGGGCCAGCAGATCACTGGCAATCTGTTGAACAGCCAGTGATCCCATTTCTTCATAAAGGTATGATTGACGACCGCCCAGCAGGGTCTGTACCAGCGGTTTTTGAGCTTGTTGCCCCAGGAGCTGCCCCAACAAGTCGGCGTTAATGCCGACAATGATGGTCTGAATGAGTGTACCGGCGGGAAAAAAAACAGCTAAATCTAGATCGCTTGAGCTTACCTGTACCGCTGGCAGCATTCGACTAGCCGATGGGCGAGCGGGCGGAGTAGACATGGACACTAGGTTGCGAAAACTAAATGTAATCATCGGCTGATGGCCCGCTTCGGTCTGACGCCGTAGCTCCACGTCCCGGCTGAGGGTGTAGTGGTGCACCATCACAAATAGAAGCGGATTCAGCATGAACCGCCGGATAGTCCCCATTCCCAAAGCGGAAGGAAAGGCCATCTCCATTAAGCCGGTGTTGGTAGCATGGCTTTCTTCGGGTAGCACCTTAATCCGACCGACTGGCCCTGAGGAGTCAATCTCAAATTGCATTTGACTGAATACGACTATTTATTAGCTAAATATAGGTATTTCCTTTCTTTTCTGAGCATGAATTTTGTCCCATTCAAAATGAGATGACTCATCAACGGCTAGAAAATAGCCATTACTCATCATGACATTAAAATGCTTTGAACTCATCAATCTAGTCTTGTCGGCTCTTGTCGGCGGCATGTACTGGGGCCCTTGGCTAGCCCTGAGCCGCTCGCTAAATACATTCGACCCAGGCGTGTTTCTGGCCATTACCCACCGACTTAATCAAAATATGGCGGGCCTGATGACCTACCTCACTCCGTTGGGGCTGCTCTCTACCCTGCCTACGCTGTACCTGTCGTTCGGTAGCCAGCCGACTACTTTCTGGTTCACGCTGGCGGGTTTTATCGGCTTTCTGACTGCGCTCCTCGTTACGGTATGGATTGAGGTACCCCTTGTGATGCAGATTGTACACTGGGATGCCTCGGCTCTGCCCATCAATTGGATGCAGCTGCGCGACCGATGGATGAACTTTCATTGGCTTCGGGTTATGGGGGATTGATTGGGCTGGTCCTACTAGCCGCTGGTGCCCTTTTCTAATCCGTTAATACCCTATCGAATCCTTCTAATAACGGCTGAAACTACGCTAAATATGATGAGAACAATACTATGCTGGGGAATACCGCTAGAGCTGTGGGCCGCGCCTACGTTCGCACAAGGTGCACTGACGGTCAACATAACCGGCTTCAATAACGAGTAGGGACACAGTGTAAGATCTGGCTCTTCAACTCAGCCGATGGATTTCCCTCCGACGACAAAAAGGCCCTGCGCTGTGTGTGTAGGCACCCATCAACAGGCTAAGCAGCCGGGTCGTGTTCAATCAACTGCACACCGGTTCCTACGCGCTGGCCGTAGCGCACCGAGGGCAACTGGCTAGAGCGCAGAAAAACTTATGCAGGCGCACTAATAGCTTAATCCGTTTACCGCTCATGGGTAAATCGGCTAGAGTGCCTTGATAGAAACTATGAACTCGGCGAGTGAGCGTGACGGTATTGGTTGCTAACAACCGAATGATCACATCATCTGACTTGTTGACCACAAAGCATAAATCCAGGAGGAAACAGTGGAGATAAATCCATATCCACTCAAACTCGAAAAACTGCCAGGATTCGCCTAAAGTGACGCTGAACCAGCTTGTACCGAAATCAGTTGGTCTCTATCTTCGAAATCTTCAATTTCAAGCACTTGCCGGCGGAATATCCAGCCTTTTCAGTGCGTTTTTTTTACGCATAAATACCCCTCTTTTCCAGTTCGTCGGCAATTGATTGAGAACCTGATTTGGATATGACAGCTTTGCGATGTAAACCAAACAACATTGCACGAATGAACCTCTTTCCAAAAGCTGCCTGCTTCGCTGCTCTGGTTCTGGCTGGCCTAACGGCCACCGCTCAATCGTACCGCAACAGCATCGGCTTGTCTATCGGTACGCTTCATCTTCGTACGCTCGACCAGCAGGCATCACCGCTTCGATACGGAGGCACCGTTTATCCGCTATACGGGTTCAGGTTTCATCACCATAGTGACCAGTCGCAGTTTAATCTGCGGCTGTCGGGTGGAATGGGCCTGCTGAACCCCGAACGGTTCGGCCCTCGAACCTACTCGACCAAGTTGGGCGACGGTACGCCGTTTTCCTACCAGATTTCTTCAGAATTATATCACGTCAACATTGAAGCGGATTACCTCCGGCGGGTCGGTGGGGCTGAGCCCGGCCGGTTCAATACGTGGGTGGGTGGCTCAATTAGCGAATCGCTGCTTTACGCGGATGAAGTAGCTAATTTCCCCTGGCTCATCAACACGGCTACGTTCTCACCCGTAGTGCAGACTGATTACACGTTCGCAGCCGGACACAGCCTGACGCTGCGGGTCGATATGGCCGTTGTGGGGCTGATCACCCGCGCCATCTGGGCCAGCTTCCCTAAATCAACAGCCGACAACAACGTTGTCGCCTACTTCAAACAAGGCACACACCCGGCTACAGTTGGTAAGTTGGGCGATGTTAAGGTGCAACTGGGTTACTCGTACCGCCTGAGTCCACGCCTGAGTGTCGGTGCTATGTATCGCGCCCGCTACCTGTCGTACCCCGACCCTCGTCCGGTCCGCGCTTTTAGTAGTTCCATAGCCCTGGAAGGCGAAGTTCATTTTTAATATTCGTAGACAACCTATAAAGCCCTCCGGCGAATAATCATGAAAAAGTCGCTCTTTTCCATTCTCATCCTTGGCGTATCTACGCTGTTTGCCGCATGCTCGAACCGATTCATCGGCCCTGAAATGCCCAACAACCCCGTTACCAATTTCGACCATCTGTGGGGCGAATATGACCGGCTCTACGGCGCGTTTGAACCCAAAAAACTCGACTGGGATGCGCTCTATAAGACCTACCGCCCTCAAGTGAACGAGCAGACCACCGACGCGGACCTATATCGGGTAATGACGGCGTTGCTTGACAACCTCGACGATAACCACGTGTACCTCCGCCCCACAGCCAATACCGGTTTGCCCTGGTATGACGGGGGTGTTCTGGGTCGCACCCGGGAGCGGACGTATGACGGTGCAGTTGTGAAGCGTTACCTGACCGAAAGCCGGACGTTCACCAACGAGTTTAGTACCGGTAAACTGCCCGGCAACGTGGGTTACATCCTGCTGAAAGGTTTTGAAAACAACATAGCCACCTACGGCAAAACAATGGACTCGGTGCTGACGTATTTCCGGGATACGAAAGGATTGATTATCGACCTGCGCGACAATGGCGGTGGCGAAGACCGCGTAGCGCAGTACATCGCCAACCGATTTGCTACTGAGCGACACCTGTCGTTTACGTCCCGACTGCGTAACGGCCCTCAACACACCGATTTCGGCCCCGAGCTCCGATTTTATACCGAACCAGCGGGTAGCTTCCAATACACCAAACCGGTTGTTGTGCTGACAAATCTATCGTCGTATAGCTCAGCCGAAACGTTTATGCTGGCTATGCTTCAGAACAAAACCGTCACGCAGGTTGGTGACGTAACGGGCGGGGCTTTTTCCGATGCCGTGCCACGCGACCTGCCCAACGGCTGGAGTTTCCGCGTACCTATCGCCGACGTGCGCGATGCCACCGGCCGTAACCTCGAAGGTATTGGTATTGTGCCGAAGGTACTGGTCAAAAACAAGCCCGAGGAACTGAAAGCAGGTCATGACCGGGCGTTGGAAACGGCCATTGAATTGCTTCGGTAAATTAGGTGTATATGTTTTGTGGCATGAAGGTTTATACGTGTGTGTAAGTCAAGGACATCCCACTGCGATTCTCTCCCGTATTTCGTCAAACCACTATACATTTAAAAACATAAAAATTCCCTCGATGATCCCCTTAAACGACCGTTGGTTTCGGCTGGTGGGTATCCCGCTCGTGGCCCTGCTGGGCGACTGGATTTTCTACGATGAAATCAATCGGCAGCACGGCTTGCCCTTCTGGATCGATTACCTGGTTAGTCTGGTCGAAGTATCGCTGCTGTGGACGATTAGCCGATACGGAATTCTTCAGTCACGTCGCCGTTATCCGAGGCTGAATCAGACGCGGCAGCGGGTAATTTTTCAGGCGCTGTGGTTTTTGCTGATTACGGGTCTGTTCCGGCTGATGACCTCAACACTCTACGACTTAACCATGATTTGGGGCTACCAATACACCCCCCTTCGGTACCTGTATAACATCGCGGTGGGCATCTTCTGCGTCATTCCCATCGCGGCCATCTATGAAGGATTATACCTGTATCGCCAGTGGCGGACGACGTATTATGAGGCCGAAGAACTAAAGAAAATGAGCCTGCAAACCCAACTTGAATCGTTACGCGAACAGGTCAAACCGCACTTTCTATTCAACAGCCTGAACACCTTGCAGGGATTGGTAATGGAAGATGAGAAAGAACAGGCCGTTTCATTTATCATCAACCTCTCTCAGGTGTACCGCTATCTGCTCCAAAGCAATGAGCAGTTGGTTATCCCTTTGGCGAAGGAACTGGAGTTTATTCGGGCTTACGTGGCCCTGCTCAAAACCCGCTTCGAGCAGGGCTTAGTGCTGCAAATTGATGTAGCGCCGGAGATGCTCGCTTACAGTCTGCCCCCGCTAACCGTTCAAATGCTGGTCGAAAACGCGGTGAAGCACAACCGGCTGTCGGCCCTCTACCCGCTCACGATTCGCATTTATACCGATGCGGCTCAGAACGTAGTGGTGGTCAACAACCGGCAACCCAAGCAGTCGCCAGTTCCATCAAACCGGCTGGGACTAACCAACATTGCGGCTAAATACCGGCTGTTTAACCAACCTGATATCGTTATTCACCAAACCGACGCGATCTTCCAGGTCGCCGTTCCCCTACTCAAACCTCAACCGGTATGAACGTATTGATTGTCGAAGACGAAGCCGTAGCCGCTCGTCAACTAAAAGCCATGCTGGGCCGGGCAGGCGATGACATTTCGGTGCTGGCTGTGCTGAACAGTATCGAAACTGCTGTAGCTTACCTGCGCCAGTCGCCCCGGCCCGACCTGATTCTGCTGGACATTGAACTCTCGGACGGGCAAAGCTTTGAGATATTTAACCAGGTGACCGTGACGAGTCCGGTCATCTTCACCACGGCCTACGATGAGTACGCCCGGCGGGCTTTTGAGGTCAACAGCGTTGATTATCTGCTCAAACCCATTGAGGAAGCTGCCCTGCACAAAGCGCTGGATAAGTTTCGGCAACTACGTCAGACCTACGGTGGTACACTGCCGGAGGGATTATTGGTACCTATTGACGAATTGGTGCGTCAGATTAATCAGTACCAACGGCCCGAAACCTGGTTCCGGGACCGGTTTCTGGTACACATGGGCCAGCGTCTGCTCCCCATTGATGTGACGGAAGTGGCCTATTTCTTTTCGGCCAACAAACTCACCTACCTCAAAACCGTTGCCGACAAGCAGTATGCAATTGATTATTCGCTCGACGAACTTGAACAGGCACTCGACCCGCGCCGGTTTTACCGGGCCAACCGGCAGTTCATCGTTGGTCATAAAGCCATTCAAAAAGTCCACCTGTATTTTACCAGTAAGCTGAAAGTAGAGCTCAACCCGGTGGCCGACGAGGAAGTCATCATCAGCCGCGAGAAAGCGATGGCGTTCCGACGCTGGCTGGGCGAATAGTATCTGTCCCAGTGGCGCTCCCCAGCCAGCGTGGTCGCAACGACTTAAAGGGGGTCGGTTACCCACCTTGCTCAACATGGCGGAAGACAAAACGACCAGTTGGCAAAACGTCGATGTGGCCAACTGGTACGGTGGTCAACCGCAAACAGTCGACTACTGTACAGGTACTGCCCTGTGGTATCACGCGGGCAAAAGCCTGTAACCATCCGGTGGGTGCTGATGCGTCTAAACAGTAAGCTAACCGGTCTGGTCAGCAACGGTCCGGCCTTAACCGCCCCTGCAATGATCGAATACTTTGTGTGTCGTTGGTCGATTGAAACAATATTTGCGTTAGTGAGAGGGCATTTAGGGGTAGAAACCCAACGGCAATGGAGTGATTTGGCTATCGGCCGCACCACACCCGTGTTGATGGGCCTATTTTCGTTGGTCACATTAGTGGCTAACTCGCTCCAGAAACGGGGATTGTTGACCTGCCAAGTAAGTAGTTGGTATATCAAACAGCACCTGATCTTCAGCGATGCCCTAGCCGGAGTTTGCCGGTATTTGTGGCAGGAAATGAATTTTCAGCCATCTGATTCGGAGGTGATACACGTAAAAATGAGCCAAGAACAGTACCCGCTATGGCAAAACGCATTGGCTTGGACTGCATAAGGCTAAAGTCAAGATAAGGGCAAGTTAGAAAATAATACAAACTATTTCTTACAGACTATTTAAATTGTGCACGCTTATATTATTTGCACGGCACAGGGTCTTTAATCGTTTGAGGAAATCAATCCTTATGAATACGGATTGTAGCGGGATTACGCCGGTAAATAGTATGCATGCATACTATTTACCGGAAAAACAAGTATATTGCGGGTGATTTCGCCGAAAAAGAGAAGAAAAAGCTGTTTTTAAGCTATTTGTATGGAGGGAAGAGCAAGGTGCAATTGAAGACAGTACCAAGCGAACGACTTATAATCAATGGATTACAGACTTAGCTCGAAAAATAAATGTTGTACCAACAAAAAAGACAGTTACAACTTTTAGCTGTAACTGTCTCATATTCTAGTGGTGATGGACGGAATCGAACCGCCGACACAAGGATTTTCAGTCCTTTGCTCTACCAACTGAGCTACATCACCAGAACGGCATGCCGTTAAACGTGGGTGCAAAAGTACGCGCTAAGATTGGTTTTGCAATAGCTAAATAGAATTTTTTTTGTATGCTAGCTAATCGACTAATTCATGTGTCTGATTGTCAGATAGATTAAGTTTTAAATGCGAATGGAAATTTTTCAACAAATTCTTTTTGTCGCAGCTCTAGCAGTTGCCGCCTGGTTGATAACGAAGCGTATTCGGCTCATTTCACGCGCTATCAGGCTGGGACGTCCTGAAAATCGATTCGATCAGCCTGACGAACGCCTTAAGACAATGCTACTGGTGGCATTTGGGCAGAAGAAAATGTTCAATAACCCACTGGTTGGATTTATGCATTTTGTTATATATGCTGGGTTTGTCATTATTAATCTGGAAATTCTGGAAATTATTCTGGACGGTATTCTGGGAACCCACCGTTTATTTGCTCCCTATATCACGTCTGTTTATCCAATTCTGATCGATGTATTTGAACTATTGGCTTTTGGCGTCCTGAGCGTTTGTATCATTTTTTTAGGTCGACGTTTTATTGCCCGTGTTAGCCGTTTGCAGGCAAGTCGCCATCATGAACTGCAAGGTTGGCCAGTTTCCGACGCTACTATTATTTTGGTTGCCGAGATTTTGCTGATGATAGCGTTTCTAACCTGGAATGCCTCCGATAGCGTTTTGCGCGATCGCGGTATTGGTCATTATGGTGCTCTACAGGGCGTGGTGCCCGATTTTCTGATTAGCCAGTTTCTGAAGCCGCTATTTACTGGCTTTAGTGATACGGGGCTGGTGGTTTATGAGCGTGTGGCCTGGTGGGCGCATATTCTGGGGATTCTGGCCTTCGCACTCTATGTTACCTATTCAAAACACCTGCATATTGCCCTAGGCTTCCCGAATGTCTACTTCTCAGACCTACAGCCTAAAGGCGAAATGCAGAATATGCCCGAAATTACCAAAGAAGTTCAGTTAGCGCTGGGGTTGCCCATTACAACAGAAGCTGATGGATCACAGGTGAATGATAATGGCCTACAATCTGGTGCAGATTCGCCAGCCGAGATTGGACGTTTCGGCGCTAAAGATGTGCAGGACCTGAAGTGGATTAATCTGATGAATGCCTATAGCTGCACAGAATGCGGCCGCTGTACGGCAGCCTGTCCGGCAAATATTACGGGTAAGAAACTGTCGCCCCGCAAAATCATGATGGATACCCGCGATCGGCTTGAAGAAGTTCAGCGCGGATGGAAAATGCACGGCAGCGAATACAAAGATGATAAATCCTTGCTCAACGATTACATTACGGCCGAGGAACTAAACGCCTGTACAACCTGTCAGGCCTGTGTGAATGCGTGTCCAATCAATATCAATCCACTTGATATTATTCTTCAGTTACGTCGCTATCGGGTTATGGAAGAGTCGCAGGCACCAGCATCCTGGAATGCTATGTTTAGTAACATCGAAAATAATATGGCTCCCTGGAAGTTCTCACCAGGCGATCGCTTCAACTGGGCCGATCAGGTAAATGACCTTAAATAAGTAGTAGGTTTATGGATGCGCTGCTTAAGAAGGGTGTATGCTCATAGGCAGACATAACCAACTACCATAAACCAACTACCGTAAGCCAACTACTGAAGACATGACACAAGAAGTAAAAACATATAAAGTACCAACCATGGCCGATATGGCTGCTTCGGGCGAAGAGCCAGAAATTTTGTTTTGGGTTGGATGCGCGGGCTCATTCGACGATCGGTATAAGCGTGTGACGATTGCCTTTGTCCGTATTCTAAATCATGTAGGAATTAAGTTTGCCGTATTAGGGCCCGAAGAAGCCTGTACGGGCGACCCCGCCCGCCGGGCCGGCAATGAATTTTTATTTCAGATGCAGGCCATGTCGAACATTCAGGTGTTAAACGGCTATAAGGTAAAGAAAATCGTTACGGCTTGTCCGCACTGTTTTAACACACTTAAGAATGAGTATCCTGAGTTAGGAGGGGCGTACGAAGTTATACACCATACGCAGTTTTTGCAGGGATTGATCAACGACGGGCGGGTTCGGGTAAAAGATGGCCAGCCGTTTAAAGGAAAAAAGATCACTTTCCACGATTCCTGTTATCTGGGCCGGGCCAATAAAATCTATGAAGCCCCCCGCGATGTACTGGCAGCGCTGGATGCTGATCTGGTTGAAATGAAGCGAGTACGGGCCAATGGGCTCTGTTGCGGAGCCGGAGGAGGGCAATATTTTAAGGAACCCGAACCCGGCAACAAAGATGTAAATGTAGAACGGGTTGAAGAAGCGCTGAGTACTGGTGCCGATACTATAGCGGTAGCCTGCCCCTTTTGTATGACGATGATGTCGGATGGCGTTAAAAATAAAAACCGGGAGGATTCGGTTCGGATTTACGATATAGCGGAGCTGATTGCCCAAAAACAGGGACTTTAAATGGGCAATAACCCCAAAAGGATGAATGTTCAACAGACGTTCGCTGTTGCTTGGTTATCGTTCTTAATTCATCATTTAAAATGTACGTTGATTTTGACAAATTGCCCGACAATGCCCGCCTTTGGGTATATCAGGCCAACCGCCCGCTCTCCGATGACGAGGTAAATGATATTGAAACTGCATTGAGACCTGCCGTGGCGCAATGGGCCGCGCATGGGCAACCACTTCTGGCTTCGGCATTTGTTATCGGAAACCGGTTTGTTGTTGTTGCCGTCGATGAAGGATATACTTTGCCTAGCGGTTGTTCAATTGATTCGTCGGTAAGAACCCTGAAAAATATTGGTAGCACCGTTGGGGTTGATTTCTTCGATCGGTCGGCAGCAGTACAGGCAGCCGATGGAACCGTAGCTACGTATTCACTACCTGAAATAAAAACGGCAGTGGCAACTGGATTACTGACACCTGACACCATACTGTTTAATACACTTGTAAAAACAAAAGCCGAGTTTTTGGCAGATTGGCAGGTCAGAGCGGCAGATTCGTGGTTAAAACGGTATTTTAAATCTGTAGGGGTCTAATATTTCGTAAATAGTACCAGTCAACCAGCCGCTAATCGCCCACCAATTAGCGGCTGGTTGGCTTTAACAGGAAAGGATCTCGAAACGTTCACTGCCAAATCGTCATATTTGCTTGATTTTGAGCTTTTTTTTAAACAAAGGATTGATTTTTGTAGTCAGATTCTAATACAGTCCAGCGAATTAGTTTTTGTATAATTATTGAATTCGTTGGGTATTGCCGACGGTAAAAGGCAATTAACTCTTACTTTTATGGCGACCATACACGAAGTTATGTCAGATACGCCAACTCGCGACGACCGGGATGCCGGACCAGACCAATTCTTACCCGACGGCGATCCAATCGATCAGCCATCGGCCGATACTCCTACACGCGGTTATACCGATGAGCAGAAGTATCAGATTTTCAACAAGGAGTTTATGCCCCACATCGACTCCATGTACAACTTTGCTTTTCGCCTGACAACCGACGAGGACGATGCCAACGATCTCGTACAGGATACTTATTTAAAGGCATTTCGGTTCATTTCCTCTTTCGAGCAAGGAACTAACGCTAAAGCATGGCTGTTTCGGATTCTGAAGAACAGCTTCATCAACGATTACAGAAAGAAAAGTAAAGAACCGGCTAAAGTAGATTATCAGGACGTTGAAACGACCTATAATTCGGAAGATGCCGAAGCAGAACATACGGTTGATCTGCGGGCAGAGTCGGTTTCAGACCTGATTGGCGATGAAGTAGCCACGGCACTGAATTCGTTACCAGTTGATTTCCGTACGGTAATCATTCTGTGTGATATTGAAGGATTCACGTACGAAGAAATGGCCAAAATTCTGGACATTCCAATTGGTACTGTTAGATCCCGATTACACCGTGCCCGGAACCTGTTGAAAGAAAAATTGCGTGATTATGCATCATCAATGGGTTATAATGAAGAAAATGAAGAATAAACCGAACTTTTTCTAACTATATTTTGGTTCTGCTAGTAACTTAACGTATCAATATTCTTGGAATAAATAAGACTTTTCCAATGCAAACGTCGTTGCCATCATCATCTTCATCCAACACAAAGCCTGAGATGAAAGAACATTGCAGTCACAGGGCTGACTGCCTGAAGATGATTCAATTAATTCTGGACGGGGAGGCTACCGAACAGCAACTCGCCAGATTGAAGGTTAATCTCGAATCATGTAAACCTTGTATCGAGATGTACCATCTCGAAAAAGAAGTAAAGGAATTGCTGACAAAAAGAATGGAAAAGCGATGCTGCCCTGAGCAGTTAGTGGCAACGATCAAAGCCAAAATACTGAGTTTCAGCTAGTGAAATTTATACTGATTTGGGGTAATTAAGGGAGTGCTTCCGCAAGCAGCCTTAGTTACCCCAAATCGTTTAATGAAGGTTTAGGGATTGTAGCGTTATGCGTAATGTGGCTACTTAGCCAGGTTTGTAAAAGGCAATCCAGAAGCCGTAAACCAATCACCCACTTTGAACGGTAAACTGATCATTTTTTCGGCCCCATCTGGTTCGGGCAAGACTACAATAGTAAAGCATTTGCTAGCCGAGAACAATAATCTCGGCTTTTCCATTTCGGCCTGCACACGCGACCGCCGGGGCCGTAGCGAAGAAAATGGAAAAGACTATTATTTTCTGACACCTGAAGAGTTCAAACAGAGAATCGACAAGGACGAATTTGTTGAATGGGAAGAAGTCTATACGGGCGCATTTTATGGAACCCTAAAGTCTGAAATTGAGCGAGTATGGGCCAATGGCAAGCATGTGCTGTTTGATGTTGATGTACAGGGCGGCTTGAAACTGAAAGAATACTATGGTGAAAAAGCACTGGCCGTATTTGTTCAGGTTCCTGACGAAGAAACACTCCGCCAGCGATTGATTGGCCGGGGCTCCGAAACGGAAGAGAGCCTGTCGAAGCGTTTATTTAAGGTTCATTTCGAAATGAGTTTTAAAGATCGCTTTGATGTGATTCTGGTTAACGATGAACTGGAAACGTCGCTGGCCAAAGCGCAGAAGCTCGTCGACGATTTTGTCAAAGAAAATAAAGTGCCTGCCAAAGGAACGGTTATTTAGCGCAGGGCCTGGGGTTGTTAATCCCTATGCCCTACTCCTACGCCCATGCACATCGGTCTATTCTTCGGCTCATTTAATCCTATCCATATTGGTCATCTGATTATTGCCAATACAATGGCTACATCGACCGATCTGGAGCAGGTATGGTTTGTTGTGTCGCCCCAAAACCCGTTTAAAAAAACGAAAAGTCTGCTGCATGAGTTCGACCGGTTCGATATGGTTGAACGGGCTATTGCCGATAATAGTCGGCTTAAAGCGACTGATATTGAGTTCTCTATGCCCAGACCCAGCTATACAATTGATACGTTGGTAAGGCTAAGCGAAAAATATCCGCAGCATACATTCGGGTTAATTATGGGAGAAGATAATCTCGACCAATTTGCCAATTGGAAAAACTACGATAAAATTCTGGAATACTATGGCTTATATGTTTATCCGCGCCCGCGGGCAGTTGCCAGTCCATTCCGAGTCCACCCAAATGTTCGCCTTATTGAGTCGCCCCTGCTGGATATTTCGGCAACCTACATCCGCGATTGCATCCGCACTAATCGCTCCATTCGCTACATGGTGCCGGATGTGGTAGAAGAAATGATTGAGCGAAAGAGGTTTTATGTGTAATACGTTTCGGGTGCGCTATGGAATGCCATTCTGGAACGTAATTTCGGTTGCCAGGCCAATGGCACTCATCCGAATTGCCACTGAACGGCTGTTGGATTTTGCACCGGGCTGGTCGCATTGAGGGCCCTTTTCGATATAATAAATATAAAACTTCTGGTTACGGTCTTCAATCTGATTAACATCTGGCCGACCGAGTAGTTCGCCGATTGTGTTGGTTGTTTTTCCTTTCAGATTTTGAATTTCTGCCTTAAAGTCGGGTTCGAGTGTGGCTCGAACACCATTACACCCACCCCGGTCGCTACGCCATTTTTTCAGATTGAGCTTACCAAACTGATCGGGAGCTGTGCTACAATCGGCCAGTAGAAAGATAATTGATAACAGGATTAAAACTCTCATACAGAATTAGCGGTTGTCGGCATAGACAGAACGAGCACAGAGATTTGGCCTCTGTGCTCGTTCTGTCTATGCCAATCTAGTCTTCATTATATTACTCTTCATTATAAAGCACTTGTAAAAGTGTTTGCCCAACAGCTTTGAGCGTGGCCCGATCAATGTTACTCATAGTGTCGTCGGCAGTATGCCAGGCAGAGAAAAAACCACCGGTTCCAATATTTGTGTGAATAATATCAATCATTGGAATTTTCGCGATTGTGTTAGGCGCAACATGGTCGTCGGTAATCTGTCCACCCGGCGTATCGACAAAATATTGGCTGTAGCCTAACTGACTGGCGGTTTGCCACACATTGTTTACGACCGATGGGGCAAACTGCATGGAAAGGCCTTCCTTCGCAAACGTGGCTCCTTTAGCTCCGACCATGTCCAGCAAAATTCCGTAGTAAGCCGAGTAGCCGGGTTTGGGTAGGTTTTTGGCCCAATAGCGCGATCCGAGGCAGAAACCAATATAGTCGAACTGATTTCCGCTTTCTTTTTCGAAATCGTTGGCCGCTTTTTCGCCATTACCCCAGTCTTCGGCATCGAAGAAAACAATGTCGATGCCAACAGTTGGTTTTTGTTGGCTTTGCTGAATGGTGCGGGCCAGTTCGAGCAGAACACCAACTCCACTAGCGCCATCATTAGCAGCCATAACGGGTTTAGACTGGTCGGCCTTATCGGGGTCCTGATCGGCATGAGGGCGCGAATCCCAGTGCGAAGCCAGCACAATGCGCTTGCTGGCTTGTGGATTAATGCTGCCAATGATGTTTCGGGCATTCAGTTTTTTGCCATCCCAGGTGGTGGCAACAAAGTTCTGCTCTGTAACCTGGCAGCCGAACTGCTTTAATTTTGCCACCAGATAATTCCCGGCTTCAACATGAGCAGCGGTGTTAGGAACGCGTGGACCAAATTTCACCTGCTGATCAATGTACGAATACGCTGAGTCGGCATTGAAGGCAGGCGCAGTAACCGTTTTAGGTTCCTCTTTGGTCTGCGTAGTATCACTCTGCTTTGTTCGACAGGCGCTTACGGTGAATAAAAATGCCAGCGCAGTAAGTGTTATGAACTTAGTCATGATAGATCTGGATTAACCTCCAGATTAATCCACGTTATTAATCGCCTAATGGTTGTGAGCCAGCCTGGAGATTGACTCGTTTTACTCTTCGTATGCCCAGTCAATCTGGTGTTTCATATCCTTGATAGCCAGTCCCTGCGCTTTGAAGTAGGAACGAATCTGGTCTACTTTATCGTACTGCCGTTGCTCTTTGTATTCGCGGTATAATGTGAGCAGGCCCTCCAGAACAGGCTGGTTTTCGGTGCCTTCTTCTTTCAGCCCCAGCACATCCTGCATGAATGCAATAAACGAATCTTTCAGCAGATTGAATACTTCTTCACCCAGCGTGGCCGACTGAAGCTGATTCAAATAAATCATGTTGATGTACTTCAGCAATGTAAACAATTGAGCAATGCTAACGGCTGTGTTCAGATCGTCGTTCATGGCTTCGTAAAACTGCTGAACAGCTTGCCGAATGTCCTGCTGCTTGTCTTCGCTTGGTAGAACGGAATCGTCAGGTTGATACGACAGAGTTTTGATAACACGCAGGCCGTTGGCAAGTCGGCGAAACCCTTTCTGGGCGGCCTTTAACGCTTCGTTCGAAAAATCGAGCGTGCTGCGATAATGCGACTGAAGCATGAAGAACCGAACCGTCATGGGGCTATAGGGTTGCTCCAGCAAATAATGACTACCCGCAAATAGCTCAGATGGAAGAAACGAATTGCCCAACGATTTCGACATTTTCTGGCCATTAACGGTCAGCATATTCGAATGCATCCAGTACCGAACCGGATCATGACCCGTCAGACCGTCGCCCTGCGCAATTTCGCATTCGTGGTGTGGGAATTTCAGATCCATACCTCCCCCGTGTATGTCGAACTGTTTGCCGAGATATTTGGTGCTCATGCAGGTGCATTCGAGATGCCAGCCCGGAAAGCCTGCCCCCCAGGGCGAATTCCAGCGCATGATATGCTCGGGCGCAGCTCGTTTCCAGATCGCAAAATCGAGCGGATTTCGTTTTTCAGACTGGCCGTCCAGCTCACGGGTTTCGTTCAGCAGGTCGTCCAGAATACGACCCGAAAGCTTGCCATAGTTGCCACCCCGACGGTTATATTCTTCAATATCGAAATAAACGGAGCCATTCGATTCATAGGCTAAACCATTGCCCATCAAGCTTTGTACGGCTTCGATTTGCTCAACCATGTGACCCGTAGCCGTGGGTTCAATGCTGGGTGGAATGGTATTGAACTGGCCCATCACCGTATGGAAATCATTAGTGAAGCGCTGGACAATTTCCATCGGTTCCACTTTTTCCAGCTTGGCCATACGCCCAATTTTATCTTCGCCATCATCACCATCGCCAACCAGGTGTCCTACGTCGGTCAGATTCCGAACGTAGCGCACTTTATAACCAATAAATGTTAGGTAACGATACAGCGTGTCGAACGTTAAAAATGTACGGACGTTGCCAAGGTGAACATAATTATAGACCGTTGGACCACAAACGTACATACCCACATAAGGAGGGTTGAGAGGTTCAAACAGTTCTTTTTTACGGGAAAGCGTATTATACAGATGTAACGGTTGCATGAGTATGTCTACTGTTTCTTAAAAACTGATAAAGGAATGGAGTTACCCAATCGATTGGTAGCCAGGAGAGATAAGATGGTCAACAACAGCAGTGAGCTGCAGAATGGAGGATTTCCTTAATCAGCATAGCAGAATAGTCCTGTTCTTTGGGGCGAAGTTACGGATTGTTCGGCGGAAAACGGTTGCTTAAACAACGTAGCCCGAGTGCTTTTATCTATATTCGCGTTTTGTTTTGAGAATTTCTCCGCTTTGTCTCAGTAATGCAGGTAGTTGAGGTTGGCAAAAATGCCAAATATCAGAAAGAATTTATTGAATTTCCCGTACGGCTTTATCGCCAGGATGCGTGCTGGATTCGGCCATTAGATACCGATGTCGAGGAAGTATTTGACCCAACTCGAAACAAACGATTCGAGCATGGCGAATGCATTCGGTATCTGTTGCTGAACAACAACGGCGAGACTATAGGGCGTATTGCGGCTTTTGTCGACTACGAAATTGCTAACCTCGATAATGATCAGCCTACTGGCGGTATCGGCTTTTTTGAATGTATAGACAATCAGAAAGCGGCCTTTATGCTGTTCGATGCCGGGAAAAGCTGGCTACAGGGCCATGGAATGGAAGCGATGGATGGTCCTGTCAATTTCGGCGATCGCGACCGCTGGTGGGGTTTGCTGGCCGATGGGTTTGAGCGTGAGCCGAACTATTGTATGCCCTACACGAAGCCATATTATATTGCGTTCTTCGAAAATTACGGCTTTAAGGATTATTTCAAACAGTTTACGTTTGGCATTCCTACTACCTGGGACAAGCTGACCGATATGTCGCAGGCAGTGAAAGACCGGGCTCAGCGCGTATATGACAATCCGGATTATAGCTTCCGAAAAATCGACAAAACACATCTGCCTGCGGCTGCCGAACAGTTTCGGCATATTTATAATGCGGCCTGGGGGGCGCACAGCGGAGTTAAGGAAATGTCGGCCGGGCAGGCTCAGGTGCTCATGCAGAAACTGAAACCGGTTATCGACGATAAAATCATCTATTTTGCCTACTACCGTGACGAGCCGGTTGCTTTTTTCGTCTGTTTGCCTGAGTTGAATCAAGTATTCAAGTACGTAAATGGTAAACTCGACCTGATTGGTAAGCTGAAGTTTTTGTGGCATATGGTTATGAAAACCAATCACAAAGCGTTCGGTGTCGTGTTTGGCGTAGCTCCAGAACATCAGGGTAAAGGGGTTGAAGCGGCAATTGCATTGCGGATGCCATATGAAGCAGCACACAACCCTAATTTTCAGTATACCGAGCTCGAAATGAACTGGGTTGGCGATTTCAACCCGATTATGGTACGGTTTGTGAGCCAGCTAGGCTCGAAGATCGTAAAAACACATATTACGTATCGTAAACTATTCGACGAAACAAAACCATTTAAACGCTGCCCGGTGATTGGGCGGAAAAGCCCCCTGGCCCCCAAAGGGGGAAGTGCTGCCACAGGCACTTAAGCTGTGCCTTATATTACTGACTGCATAGCTACTCATGCGGCAGCACTTCTCCCTTTGGGGGTTAGGGGGCTTTCATACATAAACCAAATTTAAAATGAGCTTACTTACTGTTGGTTCGGTGGCGTTCGATGCCCTGGAAACCCCGTTCGGTAAAACCGACAAAATCATTGGTGGTTCTGGCACCTATATTACCCTTTCGGCATCCTATTTCACGCAAGAAAATAACCTGGTGGCTGTTGTGGGCGACGATTTTCCACACACCATGATCAACGATTTTAACCAACACGGAATTAATACCGAAGGGTTGCAGGTTCGGGCAGGCGAAAAAACGTTTTTCTGGTCGGGTCGCTACCATAACGATATGAACAGTCGTGATACGCTGGAAACCCAACTGAACGTGATGGAAGATTTTGATCCGATCATTCCAGATTCGTATCAGAACTGTCAGTACCTGATGCTGGGCAATACGGCACCGGCCATTCAGCAAACCGTGATTGAGCGATTGAAGAACCGCCCCAAACTAATCATGCTCGATACGATGAATCTCTGGATTAACATTGCAAATCCAGACCTGATGAGCGTATTGAAACTGGTCGACATTCTGGTTGTTAATGACGAAGAGGCCCGCCAGCTCACGCATGAATACTCACTGGTGCGGGCTGCTGCCAGAATCCATGCCATGGGCCCCAAAACAGTTATTATTAAAAAAGGCGAACATGGCGCTTTGCTCTTTGGCGAAGGGCGTATCTTTTTTGCTCCCGCTTTGCCACTGGAAGAAGTCTTCGACCCAACCGGAGCGGGCGATACGTTTGCCGGAGGCTTCATTGGCTATCTGGCTAAAACCGACGATACATCATTCGACAACATGAAACGGGCCATTATTTATGGCTCGGCAATGGCTTCATTCTGTGTAGAAAAGTTCGGTGCCGAACGGATTATGAACCTTACAGAGGCTGAAATTCAGGATCGGGTCAGTGAGTTTGTAAAGCTGTCGGCCTTTGGACTGGAATAAACGGCCTGATAGTGTCGGTAGTTGACGGAGTTCGACGTAGGAACGTTGGAGAAGTTGGCTACCGACGCATTTTTTTATTATTTACGAAATCAAACGGCCTGTTGTTACTACTATTGTTTTAATCGGAATATTGATAGATAAAATTTTGGTTTTACTTTTATTACAATTATCTATGAATCGTTAATGCGTTTATAAGAAGGGCCTGATAGTCGAAATAGATCAGCTATGTCTATACTATATTTTATCGCTCTGTTTTTTTTAGGATATCTAGCATTATCTGTACTTTATCTGGCTGTCTTTGCTGTTGCCGGGCGGCTTGGCCGGGCCGACGATCATTACCCGTCCAGTCAGCCACTGGTATATAAGAAAATAGGTGTGCTCATTCCGGCTTATAAGGAAGATGCCGTCATTATCGATTCGGTTGCTGCAAATCTGAAGCAGAACTATCCGGCCGACAAATTTGAACTGATTGTTATTGCCGATTCGTTTCAGCCGCATACATTGGCCAAACTGGCCACTATGCCTGTTCGGGTAATTGTAGTAGCTTTCGAAAAATCGACCGTTTCCAAAGCCCTGAATGCAGCACTTGCCCAGATTCCAGATGATCAGTATGAGATTCTGGTTGTGTCGGATGCCGATAATCATATGGCTCCCGATTTTCTGAGCCGGATCAATACCGCATTTGCTCAGGGCTGGAAAGCTGTGCAGGGGCATCGGGTGGCAAAGAATACCGATACGAGTGTTGCGGTTTTAGACGCTATCAGCGAAGAAATCAATAACCATATTTTTCGGAAGGGAAGTAGAGCTTTAGGGTTAGCTTCTTCGATTATTGGTTCGGGAATGGCTTTTGAACCAGCTTTGATGAAAAAGGGAATGGCCGACCTGCACACAATGGGCGGCTACGACAAAGAGCTGGAAATGAATATTATTCTGGCCGGGAATGGGATCGCTTACCTGGAAGATGCCTTTGTTTATGATGAAAAAGTAGCTAAGCAAGCCGTGTTTGAAAACCAGCGTACTCGCTGGATTGCGGCTCAATGGCAGTTTCTGACACATTACTTTAGAAGGGGTGTTACGGAGTTTGTCAACGGACGCATGGCCAGTGCTTTTAAAGTTATTCAGGCAATGGTATTGCCACGAGTTTTACTACTTGGTATACTTTTTGTTTGTATACTTTTAGGGTTGCTAACGGGACATACTGCATTATGGTTAATTCCTTTACTTTCGTTAGCGATGCTATGTGTCAGTCTGTATATTTCAGTACCCGATTACCTACGAAAACGGATTTCTACCCGAGAGTTGATGCTCGTTCCGGTATTGATGCTTCGTTTTGCGCGGGCTATTTTCAATATGCGGAAAGCATTTAAAAGTTTCATGCCTACTCCGCATACAAATACACCAGACCCATCTTCAGATAAAGCTTAAATTCATGCGCTTTAGCTGAAAATTCTTTTTAAATGCAGCTAGTCTGTAAATCCGTTGGATATATAGGCCCAAAAGCTGCATATACTCTTTTTGAAGCCATCTACTTTAAGCGTCCAGAACAGATGTACGCAAAGTAGATGGCTTCAATGTTATTAAGTATATGGGTTTTGTCTAATTGTAAGGTTAAATAATTCTAATTCTTAGGATTGTTCAAAAAATAGAAAAAATTAACAATGTGACACCGTAGGCAAATAACCGTCAAAAGTTTACGAGAGTCTACTAGATGGACAGATAAAGTGGCAAATCTGAACGTTAAGGATAGATAAAAGGGTAGTATATAAACAGTTGCTTTCCTGAATTTGGGAATGAGGGCTTAGGTGAAAGCGAATTGCAAACTTATTTTATAATGAAATTTTATATTTATGGTCAGTTGGTAACTACGTATTGTCGAACTGTCCTGATTTTATTATTCGGCGTCCTATCAATTACTACCTGCCTCGGGCAGAAAGTAAGCGGTAGAAGGCTGATGATGTTTGGTACGTCGTCGGGAGCAGCAAATGATACGGTCTATCTTGATATCGATCAGGATATTGCCGTTCAGTTAATTCCGTTCGAAGAATTGTTGAAAATGGCCATTACCAACTCTCCTCTAATTAAATATCAAAACGAGGTTGCCAACTCGCTGGATGCCACTTATCACGCTTCTAAGGCCCAAATTTTACAGAATGTGTCGGGGTTTGGTAACTATTCGGGTGGTAATCAAACCATTCTTTCATCGGGAGCGGCAGTGACCGGGCGCGATCCGATAGGTCAAATTGCTAACGGGTATCGTGCCGGGGTTGACGTTCGGATTTCACTATACGATCTGTTTGGTCGCAAACATCAGATTCGGCAGGCTTATTCGAACTATCGGGCGGCTGTGATTCAGAAAGAAACGATCGAACAGCAGATAAAACGCGAACTGGTGTCGATCTATCAGGATATGATTACATCGCAACAGATACTAAAGCTACGTTTGATCGACGAACAGGCTTCACTGGCTGCTTATCGTATAGCAGAGGTTGAGATTCAGAAAGGCAAAATAACGGCCGACCAACTGGCAAGTGCCACAAGTCGGTATATAGAAACGAAATCAGTGTCGGAGCAGGTTAAAGGCGACTTCCTGAAAAATGTACACTTTTTTGAAACATTAATGGGTGTTCCAATTCAACGGTTGAAGCGTAATTAACAGAATCGTATGACAGTCGATGCATTTTTACGGCTTCTAAAGCAGAATATACTCTGGTTTATTCTAATTCCGTGTGTAACGGCCGGAACGGCATTTTTCGTTACCAGAAATGAACCGAAAGTATATAAATCGGAGGCTACGTTATATACGGGCCTGGTATCGCGCTATTCCTTACTTTCTGATAAGCAGGGCGGCTTTGTCGATCGGTCGGCCAGTGCCATTGATAACATCCTGACAACGCTGACCTCAAAAGAAACACTCATGCAAATTGGGGTCGATCTTTTGACCGACCATTTGCGGCTCCGCCAGCCCGATACACTTGTTTTAGCCGCGCCGGGCTATGATCAGCTTCGGCAGGCAATTCCGGTTCAGTGGCAAAACCTGTTGCTGATGGACAGCGATTCGGCTCATTTGCACCATGTAGTTGATAGTCTGGCCAGATCACAATTCGACAATCCAGTAAAAACACTATTGGTTAAGTCGAAATCGAATTATTCGATACAGGAGATGGCCGAAAAGTTGAAAGCTTCGGCTCGGAAAAATACGAACGACGTACTAACGATGGAGTACGAAGCCAATGATCCGGCGGTAGCGCAATATACGCTTGTGTATGCCATTAAGGCTTTAAATAAGCGATATTCGACCCTTAAATCGTCTGAAACCAATTCGGTGGTTGGCTATTACGAAGAGAAGCTGCAAAAAGCGAAACAAACACTCGATCAGGCCGAAGCCAATTTGCGGGCGTTTAATACGAACCATAACGTACTGGATTACGACGAAGAAGCTCGCAATGTGGCCACCTCGCGTGAAGCGCTTATTAATGAGTACAATCAGGAATTGATGCGCAAAAATGCGGCCAAAGCATCACTGGATGCGCTCAATAAACGAATGGGTCAGCAGAGTACATTGAATGCCGCCAATGCCGATCTGAACGATAAGCAGAAAAAATTGTCGGATGCCGAAAATAAGCTGGCTAATGCACGGGCTTATGGGCAACCGAAAAATGTAATAAACCGGTTGCAGGATGCCGTTACGCGGGCTTCTGAAGATCTGAAATCCAGCGCTCAGAAATACGATGCGGTGACTAACACATCGGACGCCGTAACGGCTCAGGAGCTGGCCAGTGAACGAATGACCAAATCGCTGGAATACGAAGAGTCGGTGGCTCGCCTGGAGCTCTATAAAAAGCGAATGGATGAGTATCAGGTCAAGACCAATGAGTATACGCCATTGGGTTCGCAGCTTCGGCAATTACAGCGTGATCTGAGTGTAGCAGAAAAAGAATACCTGGATCTGTTGCAGCAGGTTGAGCAATCGCAGACCCGACAACAGGACATTGCTATTGGTGGGTCGCTGGAAATTATGGATGCGCCCGATTATCCGTTGGCCCCCCAACTCTCGAAGCGGCTGCAACTCGTAGCTATAGGAGCAGGAGCCGGAATTTTTATTGCCCTGCTGCTGACAGCCCTGCGTTTCTGGCTCGATAACCGGATTCATTCGCCCGAACAGGCCGAGCAGATGATTGGAATGCCCGTTACGGCATTGTTCCCAATCGTGAAAAAACCCAATGTGTTTTCACGGGCAACATTGGCTACCCGCAACACATTCGAGCAGCTATTCAATACAATAAACGTTGAAATTGCCCAGGGAGCTACCAAATCGCATCCGCCAATTATTACGCTTTTCAGTATAGGATCAAAGCAGGGAAAGAGCTGGGTAGCCAATGGGTTGAACCAGTTGTATGCCGATGCCGACCAGCAGGTAGCTTATTGTTATCCGCGTGTGACGGGCAAAGAGCAACGGGAATATTTTAAGGGCGTTACGTACTTTCCCTATACAATCCGTCCGGATTTTATGAACGTTACGGGCATCGATTATCTGATTGATTATAAAGATGGTTTCGATGCATCGCAGTTTGATCGGGTAATCCTTGAGCTGCCTTCTTTACTGAACAACCAGATACCGGTATATCTTCTTAAAAATGGTGCACTGTCGCTGCTGGTTGTCGATGCCAATAGTGCCTGGGGGCGGGCAGAGAAACAATTGTTAAGTCTGTACATACGGGTAACAAATCAGCCCATATTTACAATCTTGAATAAAGTTGAAGGGAATTATATTGCCGTTCCAGGACGCGACGATATTAAGCCTGTTTCAACAACGTCAGAGCGCTCATTGCTAGCTAAGCGTAATATGAATCTATCATAAATTTGGGGTGATACACTCAGTGAAGCCTGGACAGACTCGCTGTTAGCAACCACCTATTAATGAAATCTGGCGACCCAGCGTCGCCTTAACGAATTACGGGTATGCAGGTCTCCGAAGACATAGCGGATAGGGGTTTTCTTTCCCCGTTATTTGTTCATCAGCTTGTTGAGCAGGTAGCTAATAAAAAACAACAGCACATCGCCGTCGTATTTGGCAATAACGTGCTTACCTATCAGCAGCTAAACGAACGTGCCGATAAGCTGTCTCAAGCGATTCTGGAGGCCGATCCGCACGCCAAATTCATCGGGATTAGCACACATCGTAATCTGGAAATGGTTGTTGGCGTACTGGCCGTTCTAAAAGCCGGAAAAGCCTACCTACCACTCGATCCAACCTATCCTGAACAGCGGTTACAGCAAATTGTTGCCGATTCGGGTATCAAAACCTGCCTGACCACGACCGAAAATTTGACCGATTTCATTAGGCTGAATCTTCAGATTATTCGATCCGATGAGATGCATTCAGTAGCCGGGGGGGGAGTGGGTCAGCAGCATAGCACAGCTTATGTTTTATATACTTCGGGCTCAACGGGTAAGCCAAAAGGTGTCTGCATGGGACACGGCCCATTGGTAAATCTGCTACAATGGCAGGCCAAACAGTCGCAGGCAACCGCCAATAGCCGTACGTTGCAATTGGCTCCGCTTAGTTTCGACGTTTCGTTTCAGGAAATTTTTGCTACCCTTTGCACCGGTGGAACACTGGTTCTGATCGACGAGGCATTACGGCTGGATTTAAATGAGCTTCTGCTATTTATCGATAAACAGGCAATCAATCGCCTGTTTTTACCATTTGTCGCCTTACAATATCTGGCCGAAGCGGCCGTCAGTTCCCGTCGGTTTCCGGTAGCATTGCAGGAGATAATGACGGCTGGCGAACAGTTGAAAATTACCCCACAGCTAGTCGATTTTTTTGCCGCTCTGCCAACCTGTGTTCTATTTAATCAGTATGGCCCTACAGAATGTCATGTAGTAAGCCAGCTCAGGCTGGATGGTGATCCAACAACCTGGCCGCAACTGCCGTCGATTGGTGCAGCCATCGATAACGTTAGCCTGTATATTACAGACGATGCGCTGAATCTACTGCCTAAAGGCGAAGCTGGAGAACTATGCATTGCGGGTGCCTGTCTGGCAGAAGGGTATCTGCACCAGCCTGCTTTAACCAGCGAAAAATTCATCACACTAAACGTGCCGGGGCAGGGCATAAGCCGGGTGTATCGAACTGGTGATCTGGCTCGTTATCTGCCCGATGGCACCATCGAATTTCTGGGCCGTCGCGACGATCAGGTAAAAATCCGGGGCCACCGTGTCGAACTGGGCGAACTTGAGGTGACGCTTAATCAGGTAAAAGGAATCAAGCAGGCAGCAGTTGTTGCGCGTGACGGGGTGAGTGCTCAGAAACAACTGATTGCATACCTGATTTCGGCAACCGAGCAGACCGACAGTTCGTTTGTGCGGAAAGAACTGGAGCATCGGCTACCCGACTATATGATGCCATCGGCTTTTGTCTGGATGGACTACTTTCCGCAAACCAGTAGTGGCAAAGTCGATAAAAAACAACTACCCGAACCTGAGCGTAAACGTCCCGAATTAGCAACCACTTATCGGAAGCCCAAAACAACAACTGAACAGACTATTGAGCGACTTTGGGCCACCCTTTTTCAGGTCGATAAGATTGGCCTGGATGATAATTTTTTTGAATTAGGTGGTAATTCATTACTAGCCCAGCGGCTTGTTGCTGGCTTAAAACAGGAGCGTTATGTGCTGCCTGTAACAAAGCTGTATCAGTACCCAACCATTAGCGGAATTGTTCAGTATCTGCAACCTCGGGAAACAGCGCCAGCAATAACCCCGAACCCCGCATCACATCAGGAAAGCTCATCACCGAACCCCACAGCAGTTGCCGTTATTGGTATGGCTGGCCGTTTTCCGGGCGCCAAAAGTATTGATGAGTTCTGGAATATTATTACGCTTGGTAAAGAAACCGTCCGCTTTTTTACCGATGAAGAACTCGATAAAAGTATACCAGATCGCCTTAAAAAAGATCCACTTTATGTAAAAGCACGAGGCATTATTGACAATGCCGATCAGTTTGATGCCAGCTTTTTTGGATTGCCTCCAACCCTTGCTCAACTGATGGACCCGCAGCAGCGGGTATTTCTGGAAATTGCCTGGGAAACGCTGGAGCAAACGGGCTATCTTCCGGAGCACTACAGCGGTCGGGTGGGAGTGTTTGCGGGTTGTGGCAACAATACCTATTACCTGAACAATGTACTTGGCCACAGAGAGCTGATTGATCAGGTGGGTGGGTTTCAGGTAATGACCCTGAACGAAAAAGATTATATCGCATCTCGTACGGCCTATCAGTTAAACCTCAAAGGTCCTGCCGTTAGCGTTTATTCGGCCTGTTCGTCGTCGCTACTGGCAATCACACAGGCGGCTCAAAGTATTCGTAACGGGCAGTGCGAAGTAGCGCTGGCGGGTGGTGCCAGCATAACGGCTCCAATCAATAGCGGCCATCTATATCAGGAAGGAGCAATGCTGAGCAAGGATGGTCATTGCCGATCTTTCGACGCGCAAGGGCAGGGAACAACGTTTAGCGATGGCGCTGGTGTCGTTTTATTAAAAAGTCTGGAGGCCGCGAAGCGTGATGGCGATACTATTTATGCTGTCATAAAAGGTGTTGGTGTAACTAACGATGGCGCTGGCAAGGGAAGTTTCACCGCGCCTAATGCCGATGGACAGGCAGGAGCTATTGCAATGGCGATCCGGGATGCGCAGTTTGATCCGGCTACCATAAGCTATGTAGAAGCACACGGTACGGCAACACCACTGGGCGATCCGATCGAAATAGAAGGGCTAACGATTGGCTTTGGAGAGCAGGCAGAAAAGCAGTTCTGCGCAATTGGCTCTGTAAAAAGCAACATAGGCCACCTTACGGCAGCAGCAGGCGTTGCCGGATTCATTAAAACGGCCTTAGCCTTATATCATAAACAAATTCCGGCATCGCTTCATTTTGTGGCCCCGAATCAGGCGATCGACTTTGCGAATAGCCCATTTTTTGTTAATACAGAACACAAAGATTGGGAATTGACCGGTGTTCGGAAGGGATTTCCGCGCCGGGCGGGCATAAGTTCGTTTGGCGTGGGGGGTACCAATGTGCATGTAGTTTTGGAAGAATTTACGGATAGCGTTCCGGTACTGCCTGCCGAGCTACCACTTGCTGAACGGCCGGCCCAACTTATTACGTGGTCGGCCAAAACTGTAGTGAGCCGAGAGGCCTATGCCGAGCGTCTGGCAAAATTCTTTGCTGAGAATAAGCATGCAGAACGAGCCGATGTGGCTTTTACACTACAAACAACCCGAGCCAATTTCAGACACCGTCGGTTTGTTGTGGCAACCTCGAAGAAAGACATTATCGAAACGCTCCGTTCCGACGCAACTTCGGGTGCTAAAACGGTAAAAGAAGTGCCTGCTGAGGTCGTGTTTATGTTTCCTGGTCAGGGGGCTCAGTACCTGAACATGGGTCGGTTTCTGTATGAGCATGAAGTAGTGTTCCGGCAAGCTATCGATGAGTGTGCCAATTTGTTGGGAGCCTTTATGACGACCGACATTCGGGAGGTGCTCTATCCGAAAACTGTTGATTCGGAAGCCGAGCAGCGTATGCGAAACACACGCTATACACAACCGGCGCTGTTTGTAACGGAATATGCACTGGCGCGTTTGTGGATGAGCTGGGGCATTGAACCAACCATATTTTGTGGACACAGTGTTGGGGAGTTTGTGGCGGCTCATCTGGCTGGCGTTTTCACACTGGCCGATGCCCTGCAGTTAATAGCCATGCGTGGTCGTCTGGTAAGCGAATTACCACGTGGCAGTATGCTTTCGGTTCGGATGGACGCTAAAGCGATTGCGGCCATGTTGCCTTCTACGCTTTCAATTGCCGCCATCAATAGCCCAAAGCTTTGTGTTGTTGCTGGCCCCGACGAGCACATTGCCGATTTTGCCCGGTTGCTCGATGAACAATCAGTGCTAAACCAGCCGCTTGAAACCAGTCATGCGTTTCATTCGTCGATGATGGACCCGATCGTTAGCGATTTTAAAGCACTGGTAGAACAAATTTCGCTCAATCGGCCGCAAATGCCACTGGTTTCAACCGTTTCGGGCACCTGGCTTACAGATGCACAGGCAACAGATCCGGCTTACTGGGCAAATCATTTGCGCGAGACCGTTCGTTTTGCCGATGCGGTTACTACGCTGCTGGAGTTAGATAATCCACTCTTGCTCGAAGTGGGTCCAGGCCATGTTACGGCAACGCTCGCCCGGCAACAGAAAGGGCATCGGCCAATTACTATTTTAGCAGGCCTCGTTAATCATAACGATTGGCCAACTGCCTGCGAGTCGCTCCTGACAACTCTGGGCCAGCTTTATTGCAGTGGCCTGAACCCTAACTGGAAGGCATATTATGCGGGGCAGTCTCGTAAACGAATCAATCTACCTACATACATATTTGACAGAAAGCGTTGTTGGGTCGACCCTGTTGCAGAGCCCGTAGTCGAAAGACCTCTACAGGTAGAGTCGCTCAACGATGTTTCCTCCTCGATTAAACCAAAGATAAGCATGAGAAAAGACAAGCTACTCCGCCAAATCAATAAGCTGTTGGAGGATGCATCCGGCATAGATATGGATGATGTAACGCCTGATATGAGCTTTCTGGAAATAGGTCTCGACTCATTGCTGCTCACCCAGGTTGCAATGACACTAAAAAAAGAGTTTGGCGTACCAATTTCGTTTCGACAACTGACTAGTGACTATGCAACCCCCAATTTGTTAGCTGATTTTCTGGATAACACATTACCTACAACTGAAGAACCTACCACCACAACGCAACCATCGACAACATCTACCACCACTAACCAACCCATAGCTCAACCCGCTCCATCAATGGGGCAACTGAGCGTTCCGCTAACTGATTCGGCGCTGGGCCTTATTGCGCAGCAGTTGCAGATACTGGCCAAACAGGTTGCGCTTTTACAAGACAGCCCGGTAGCAGTACCGGCAATTCCGGTGTCTACTCCAGTAGCAGTTCCACCGGTTTCGGAGCCAGATAAACAAGTGCCCGCCAAATCGCTTAATGAAACGGCTGATTTAACGCCGGAAGAAAAAGTTGAGCTGAAAAAGCCCTTTGGGGCCACCGCCCGGATCGAACGTCAGGCATCGGAACTGACGGATGAGCAACAGACTTTTTTAATCCGCCTTACAAATCGTTACAATCAGAAGACGCGTAAGAGTAAAGCCTATGCACAGGAGCATCGGGCGCATATGGCCGACCCACGGGTGGTAACGGGTTTTCGGCCTCTTACAAAAGAAATTATCTATCCATTAGTCGTTAATCGGTCGCAGGGAAGCCGATTGTGGGATATGGATGGTAATGAATACATCGACGCACTCAATGGCTTTGGCTCGAATATGTTTGGCTATCAGCCCGATATCATTAAAAAAGCATTGCACGAGCAAATCGAAGCCGGATACGAAGTTGGCCCTCAGCATGAGTTGGCGGGTCAAGTGAGTCAGTTAATCTGTGAATTAACTGGGGCCGATCGGGTAGCTTTGTGTAATACGGGGTCGGAAGCCGTATTAGGGGCGATGCGTATTGCCCGTACGGTAACGGGGCGGTCGCTGATTGTAGCTTTCTCTGGGTCTTATCATGGCATTGTCGATGAGGTTTTAGTTCGGGGCACAAAGAAACTAAAGTCATTTCCGGCAGCGCCTGGTATTATGCCTGAGTCTGTTCAGAATATGCTCATTCTGGACTACGGTACCGACGAAAGCCTGCAAATTATTCGGGAGCGGGCTCACGAGCTGGCAGCCGTTCTGGTTGAACCTGTCCAAAGCCGTCGTCCAGAATTTGTGCCAGTCGATTTCCTGAAAGAAGTACGGGCTATTACGGCAGCCTCAGGTACAGCACTCATTTTCGATGAAGTGATTACGGGTTTCAGAACGCATCCTGGTGGCGTTCAGGCTTTATTTGGTATTAAAGCCGATCTGGCATCGTATGGCAAAGTAGTGAGCGCCGGATTGCCGATCGGTGTTATTGCCGGTAAACGCCAGTTTATGGATGCGCTCGATGGTGGTTTCTGGCAATATGGCGACAAGTCCGTACCTGAAGTAGGGGTTACGTATTTTGCTGGCACATTTGTTCGGCATCCGCTGGCGTTGGCCTCTGCCAAAGCCGCCTTGCAGTATATGAAGGCAAAAGGCCCAACTCTACAGCAGGAGCTTACGCAGAAAACCCGCCGTTTGTCCGATGAGTTAAATGCTTTGCTGGACCGTCAGCAACTTCCTCTTTTTGTTGCCCATTTTGGCTCCCTCTGGAAAATAAAATTTAAGGAAGATATACCCTATGGCGAGCTCCTGTTCACACTTATGCGCGAAAAAGGTATTCACATTTGGGATGGTTTTCCGTGTTTTCTTACAGAAGCCCATACAGATAAGGATATAAATACGATCATTGATCGTTTTTCGCGAAGCATTAATGAACTGGTTGAAGCGGGCTTTTTAAACGCTTCTCCAACGTTAACCGCTAGAGCAAACATGGCTGGCGTAGCACTTGCAGGAGATTTACCACCCGTTCCGGGAGCCCGATTAGGGCGCGATCTGGTTGGTAATCCGGCCTGGTTCGTTCCCAATCCCGAACGGCCCGGTAAATATCTCCAAGTCAAACTAAATGAAATTTAGATGATTAAAAGTGCTACCCACACCAGCATAACCCTAGTTGAAATTGATTATGATCCATTTATAGGTTCCGAGCTTATTCGGTTGGCGCCAATTACGGAATCTCAGGAAGAGATATGGACATCTTGCCAACTAGGGGGTGATGATGCCAGCCGTGCTTATAATGAGTCTGTTTCACTCCGATTAAGCGGTACATTGGATCGATCGGCCTTCGAAAAAGCCTTACTGGCGCTTGTGCGGAGGCACGAAGCGCTTCGTTCGGTTTTTAGTGGCGATGGTACGCAGATTTGTGTACTTCGCAATGCCCCACTTGATCTGGCATACATAGATTGTTCGGCGACCTCTGAAACCGAGCAGCGGCAGGTGGTTTCGAACTATGTTCGGCAGGATACACGGCATGTTTTTGATCTGGTTAATGGACCGGTTGTTAAAGTGGGGTTGATTAAATTATCGGCAACCGAACATCAGTTTATACTTACTGCCCATCATATCATTTGTGATGGCTGGTCGACCGGTATTCTGCTTCAGGACTTAAGTACGCTTTATTCGGCTTATGCCCAAAATCTACTCCCAAAACTGCCAGAAGCCCCTTCCTTTGCGCAGTATGCTATGGAGCAGGCTTCGTATCAGAAAAGTAAGGAATATCTGCAGGTAGAAGCGTTTTGGGTAAATCAGTATGCGAATACGGTCCCCGTCGTAACTCTGCCAACCGACTTTCCCCGTCCAGCCTTACGAACCTACAAAAGCAACCGTCGCGACTACCCGCTTAACGACAAGCTGGTACTGGCTCTTAAGCAAATGGGCATAAAGTCTGGTACCAGCTTTGTAACAACGCTGATGGCGGCATTTGAGGTTTTGATGCATCGCCTAACGGGCCAGACAGATATTGTGCTGGGATTACCGGCGGCCGGTCAATCGGCAACTGGTAATCTGCGGCTGGTAGGGCATTGTGTAAATCTGCTGCCCCTACGTAGTTTTCCGGAGCCTGGGCAAAGTTTTCTTCAGTTTCTGCGGCAACGGAAAGACGGTGTTCTGGATGCTTATGAACACCAGCAACTGACCTTTGGTAGCCTATTGAAAAAACTACCCATTGCCCGAGATCCGTCTAGAGTACCGCTCGTTCCTGTCATTTTTAATGTCGATATCGGATTGGACGACGGCGTTGACTTCTACGGTCTTGAACATCGGCTCATTAGTAATCCCCGCCAGTTCGAAACCGTTGAGTTGTCTGTAAACATAAGCGGATCGTCGGCCGAGTCGCTAACGGCCGAATGTTCCTATAATACCCAATTGTTTCAGGAAAGCACGATTGACCGTATAATGGCCGAATTCGTGAGTTTGCTGGAGGCAATTGTCGAGAACCCATCCGTACGAATCGAGCAAATTCCGTTAACGGATAGCGACGAGCTCATTCAAAAAGTAACCCGTTGGAATAATACAGCCGCCGAGTATCCGCGCCATACGCCACTACACATACTGCTGGATCAGACGGCGGCTACCCATCCCAATAAAACGGCTCTGATTTCGAACGGGCGTTCGTTGACTTATCGAGATTTGATTCAGGAGGCTAATCGGGTAGCTTTCGCCATTTGTGAGCAAGGTATCAAAACAGGCGATGTTGTAGGCGTAGTGCTGGATCGTTCTCCCGAACTGCTTATTACGTTGTTGGCAATCCTGAAAGCGGGAGCCGCTTATGTGCCTATCGATCCAACCTATCCGCAGGATCGGATTGCGTTCATGCTAACCGATTCGTCGGCGGGATTACTAATCACATCTAAAAAATATGCTGGCCGACTCGCTCATCGGGCGAAAGAACTACTCATTGAAGCCATAATGAGTGGACCGAAGGGAGCAACTGCCGAAGCTCCAGACGTAGTTGTAACGGGTAACGATCTGGCCTATATCCTCTACACATCTGGATCGACCGGGCGACCGAAAGGGGTGTTGATTGAGCATCATAACCTGGTTAATCTGCTCTACAGTATGATAACCATGCCCGGTATAACGGCCGAAGACGTTTTGCTGGGTGTAACAACGGTGTCATTCGACATTGCCGGTTTAGAGCTTTATTTGCCTTTGCTGGTAGGCGCAACCCTTGTTCTGGCCGATGCCGAAACAGCTAAAGATGGTCGGGCCTTGTTGCAGATTCTTCAGGAGCCTGTTCAACTTGCACCAACGGGAGTAACTCGGTCCATTTCTATTATGCAGGCTACGCCCATAAGCTGGAAAATGATGTTGGCGGCTGGCTGGGAAACACCCATTCCCATCAAAATTCTTTGCTGTGGCGAACCCATGTCGAAAGATCTCGCCCAGAAGCTTACGGCCCGCTGCGATACGCTCTTCAATATGTATGGGCCTACCGAAACAACAATCTATTCGACGGGTAAACAAATACTGGCCAGCGATGAGATTATAACCATTGGGCGGCCCATTGATAACACGCAGGTATATATTCTCGATGAACAGTTGCACATGGTGCCCGAAGGAATCATCGGTGAAATCTACATTGCGGGCGATGGGGTGGCGCGGGGCTATCTGAACCGACCAGAGCTAAATCGGGAGAAATTTGTGCCTAACCCGTTCGATAGATCAGGGCAGGCTAGTATGTATCGAACCGGCGATCTGGGTAAGTTCATGGCCAACGGCGAAATTTACTGCCTGGGCCGGGTCGATCAACAGATAAAAATCAGAGGCTATCGTGTTGAACCGGGCGAAATAGAGCAGGCACTTAGTCGCCTGAATGGTATTAAGGAGGTGCTGGTGATGGCACGCGAAGACCGTCCTGGCGACCAGCGTCTGGTGGCCTATCTGGTAACTGAACCTCTGCTGGCGGCTGATGCCTTTGTGAAACAGATTCCGGCGTGGCGTTCGAGCCTACAGGAAGAGCTACCCGACTATATGGTGCCGGTCGATTTTATTCAGTTAAGGGCGTTTCCGGTTACACCTAATGGAAAAGTTGACCGGAAAGCCCTGCCTAAACCAGATCGGGCGCTACGGACAGTTGGAAGCGATACCGCCGAGCCTAGTACGGATAATCAAAAACTAATTGCCGCTATTTGGGCCGATGCGCTCGGGCTGGAAAAAATTGGTATTCACGACGATTTCTTTGAGATAGGAGGCCATTCGATGATTGCCCTTCAGGTTATGACTGAGCTTGAAAAAGCAACCGGGCGTCGACTGCCATTGTCGACCTTGATGACCTATCCCACCATTCAGAAATTAGCTCAGCTTGTTGATGAAGAAAAACCAGTTACGAAGTGGAAATCGCTGGTCCCCATTAAACCGAAAGGCAATAAAATGCCGATTTATGTGATTCATGGCATTGGTTTAAACGTGCTCAATTTTAGCGGTTTGCTGGCAAATCTCGATCCGGAACAACCCATATACGGATTTCAGGCTCGTGGGTTGGATGGTGTCGATGAACCCCCAGATACGATGGAGGAAATTGCCGCATTTTACATAAAAGAACTGCTGGAACAGAACCCATCGGGGCCTTATGCCATAGCTGGTTATTCGTTTGGGGGGTATGTTGCTCTTGAAATGGCTCAGCAACTAAAGGCAATGGGGAAAGAGGTGAAGATGCTGGCCATGTTCGACACCAATGCACAGGAATCGGAGATCAACTATTCGGCCACGAGCAGGCTCGGGCGGAAAATACTTCGACAGTTCCCTAAGGCAGTCTGGTTTAGCCGGTCGCTGTTCAGAAATCCGGTCGATACAATACGATACCAGCGGGATCATGCTAAACGTATATGGGGTAATCTTCTGCGGGCTGCTGGGTTGCGGCATGAGCCACCTCAGGAAGAAGCGGGTTTCGACCTAATCAGCCACATTGTTGAAAAACACGAGACGGCATATCTGCATTACACCATGAAACCCTATGATGGTGTAATTGACTTATTTAAAGCGCAGACAAGATTATACTTTGTTGAGGATAGTAAGTTTTTAGGCTGGAAGAAGTTTGCCCGAAAAGGTGTACGTGTACATAACGTTCCCGGCGATCATAAGATGATGCTGCTTCCGCCCAACGATAAAACGTTTGCCCAGGTGCTCCAGAAAGCGTTGGATAACTGCTGAAAAATGGCTCAATAGAGCCGAATGGAATAATGCTCGTCCGCGATTATATCGCGGACGAGTCGTTTATAAAAGCGCTTGTCTATACGCCTTCAGCTCCGAAAAAGATAATTTATAGGCTAATGTTAACGCCAGATAGGTTATACCGCCAAGTGCAATTTCGACGCCTGTATTAATAATACCATCGTTGCCGATCAGGATTTTATAGGCATAAATAATACCAATCATAATCAGGCAGAAGAGCGTGGGCTTCGCTATATTTTTTAGAAAATCTTCCCAGAAATTGCCGATTAGGTAGTGAACCAGCAGAAAGTTGGCAATCAGGTTAAAGAGTGTTGCCAGCAGAAAAGCTGTGGCTATTCCCATAACCCCCCAGGTATTGCCCATCCAGTACACAAGCGGAATTTTTACGATTAGCGTTACCAGATTAAGGTAAAACAGCAAATTCGGTTTCCCTTTCGAAAACGCAAGCGTAAACAATGGATGGCTCAGACAGGAAAGGATGGAAACAAACACGAAGATTTTAATAAGATCGACGGTCATGTCCCAGCCGGGGCCATAGATTAAGGGTACAACGCTATCGGCCGTTATGAATAAACCGGCCAGGAGGGGCATATTGCAATAGCTGATGAAATCCAGAATTTTCAGGTACGAATTTTTGAGAGCATCATTGCTATCTTTCATTTTCGCCAGGATGGGGTAGGCTACCTGTAGAATAATCGGATTTAACTTAGAAATAGGGAAAACCGACAACTGATAGGCAATGGTATAATAGCCTAGCATTTTTACGCCCAGCATACCGCCAATGAAAATACTATCTGAATTGGCCTGAATAAATCCCAGTAGACCATCGCCCAGATTATAGATCCCGAATCGCAAATGCTCCTGTACATTTTTGAGGTCGAAAGCCAATAATGGAAAGAAAAATTTAAGGCCGAACACGATCTGCAAAACAGTTTTTACAGTCTGCATTACTAGCGAACCAATAATCAGAGACAGCTCTTCAAAACCGCTATAGGCCAGTACAATTGTAGTGAGCGATCCTACGATGGTTCCGGTTATGTCGATCGTTGCTACTGACTTAAACCGAAGCTCTTTTTCCAGCAAAAACATATACAGCTGACCAAAATAAACGATCAGGAAATAGCAGGAAGAAAAGCGTAGAACCCGATCCAGTTTAGGCTCGTGATAAAATGAAATAATGTAAGGTGAGCTAAACTGAATCACAATAAAAATAAATACACCTACCAGCAGGTTCAGAAAATAGAGAGTCGATAAGACCTTTTGGTCGCTCTCCTGCTTATAAATGATTGAGTTCGAAAAACCGAGATTTGAAAAGATCTGAAAGAAACTGATAATTAATGTGCTAACACTAACAATACCGAAAGCCGAAGGCTCCAGTAAGCGCGCTAAGATGGCTACCTGGATAAACTGGAAAACGGTCGAAATTGCGGTTGCAATTGTGATCCATTTACCGCCGTTCATTGCCTTAGTTGTGTTACTCATGCGTTAATTTTACTAACTATTTTGTAGAATAGGTAATCGGGGACAGTTATTTGGCCCGAAGAATTTTTTTTACGGCTCGCGCTTTCCCCTGTTTAATTTCCAGCAAATAAATACCGTAAGGCAGCGAGGTTAAGGGTATGGTTTCACTAAAAGTTCGGTTGGCTTTGGGAAATGTCGCTTGTTTGAGCTGTCGGCCAGTCACATCATACATAGTTATTTCGACGGAGCTGTTTACGCCGTTTTCGATCGCGATCTGCACATTATCGGCCGTTGGATTCGGATAAACAGAAACCGTACCTAAGTCGGTTAATTCTGGCAAGGAGCGAGCAGAAGGCATCAAAAACACAGGCGTTTCGGTAACGTTTATGGTAATGGTGCCGGTTGTGCTGACCTGGGCTGTCTGAGTCATTGCATCGCGTCCAATGACTGGCGTACAGACGAACATGGTATCGCCTTTTGCGACTGGAAGGCTGAATTTTCCGGTGCGGCCTTTCTCATCGGGAATAACCAGTACGTAGGCCGATCGGCCGTCGGCTTCGTAGCGATCGACGATCGGATCGGCATTAATTGTTTCTTTATAGCGATAGTCGCCCAATAACTGCCGCGCCTGATATAGGTAGTCGGCTGCTGGTTTGCGTGTCTTATCACCATTCACCAGCCCCATTGAACTAAATTGAGTAGAGTTTTCCAGATTGTCGTCGTACAACTGATAGAAAAACAGCCGATCGATGCCCACCCGCGTATACAAAAGAGCCGTGCGCAAAATCCAGTCGGCCTGGGTTTCCAGAACACTTTTGTTGCCGATCGGAATGGCTCTAAATGGACTACCCTGGTTAACATCATAACCCGCTTCAGTAATCCAGACGGGCATGTCGTTGGCCAACTGATGAGAAACGGCTACAAAAGCGGCAGCCTGGTCGCCAACACCGGCTAGTTCGGGAGCTGCTCCCCGGTTTCCGCCACCATTTTGCGACGACCTGGCATCATTGGCATACAGGTGTTGATTCATTACATCCCAACACAGATTGACGCGGCCATCGGGCAAATAGCCTCTGAATTCCTTACACCAGTCGATCATGGCCCGTACATAATCGGTAGTAGAAGCCGCCAGTCCGCCAATGGCAACGGTCATGGATGGATCGGCATTTTTTACACCGACGCCCGGTCCCAGAGTATTTTTATGGCCATCGTAGAAAGCCGACAGGTTAGCTGCATACTCTCGGGCCGACTGATACGCATTGCGTCCTTTCCAGGTTTTATCGCGTTCGTTTTCGCACTCGATATAATGGATTAGGCCAAGGCCAATTTTAACCGTGTTGGTGCCTGCCCAGGTTTTTTCATTACTTACACTGACGAGCGAGGGCGAGAGGGTTTTATTACTGCCATAGCGGGCAGCAAACTGAAAGCCTACTTTTGCCTGATCGATGTACGACTTCGGCGACGATAAATCGCTGCCATATGGCGCTGGTATATTTTCATGATCGCGCCCGTTGGGCGGATAGCTTTCTTCGAGCCATTTAGGAAGTGTTTTTATGCAGGCCAACACCTCGATACCTTCTGCCCGACAGCGTTCATAAATGGCATCGTAGTTCCAGCTTCCAGCCGCCGTTGGGTTAAATGTATAGGCCCCTTTGGTTGCTTCGAGCTTTTCCCAGTCGATATAATGCCGCACTGACGAAAAGGCTTTCATTGCATGAATGCGGCTGTCTTCTACCTGCCAGGGCGAACTGGCTTCTTCAAAATTCCATTCAAATGCGTTAACGCCAAGCGCCTGCCGAAACGGAGTCGATCGGCTCGGTGGCGTAGAGCTAAGCGCTTTGCCTGGTTGATAAGTACCATATAATTCCAGTTCGTTGGGATAGGCGCCCGATGTATTTATGACCAGATAGCGGGCTCCCGTAATTGGAGCGTTTAGATTAAATTCACCAGGCTGTTCGGGGTTAGGGCCTACCCATTCCTGATACTTAGTACCAATGAACCGGGCAATCGGAATGCGCTCCCACTTCTCGTTTATGATCGATAGGGTCATGGGGGCATCTTCGTTGGAGCCTTGACCATCGTAGAGACGAATACTTTCTATTGCCATTGTTTCGCCGTCGAGCAAAGGATAGTAGGCATCGTAGTTGGGTAGTATCTTATTCCAGCCCGTATTGACGCTGGCGTCGGTTATGCCGTCGAAAAGCCCATCAAGGCCATTGGTAACATTGTTTACCTGATACCAGCGTTTAGGATCGATCGCTATTTTGTTGGTAGATTTTAGCTGTGATGTAGTTGATTTTGACCCAATGGGCCCCTGAGTCTGTGCAATAAATAGCAAAGCCAGACAAGCTGTTGTCAGCATAACAAACGTTTTTATCATGAGAGGAAGGTCTAACGACACATAAGACCTGACAGTAGTTTTGGTATTGTTACGGTTGAGAGTTTGGTTTGGGTTAATGAATCAGCGTAATAAGGTAACCCGGCCAGTTTGGGTATATTCGCGGGTGGTGCTGGCCGAATCGGCTACCCGATAGGAAACCACCCACGTATACTGTCCTGATGAACAGGGCACTCCGGCAAAATCACCTTTCCATCTATTGATTAAATCGTTACTGGAAAAAATCAGGCTTCCCCAACGATTATAAATCCTGACATTTACGGAAATTGCTTCCCGTAGAAAAACCGCCAGCTCATCATTTACGCCATCGTTGTTTGGGGTAAAAGCATCGGGTACATAAATCGGATCAGGAGCGCAGGCATCGCATTGTTTTAGTTGAATATCATCGAGTGCCAGATCGTTGCCGCATCCACCAGCTCCCTGATTATTTATTAATTTCACCACAACCGGTTCCGATGTCGATGGGGCCGTGAATAAGGTCGAATACTGACGCCAGGTTGGCGTTTCGGTTAATTCAATTGAGCCAAAATCAATCGTTTGCAGAATGCGGCCATCGGTTGTCTCAATACGGATGGTCAGATTCGGGAGAGTTGGGGCACTACATATACCGGGTTTAAGTAAGTTTAACCCCCAGAGTGAAAATTCGTATTTTGTGCCGCCACATAAGCCCGATAACGACTGCTGATAAAACGTGCCAGCGTCGTCGGAGGCATTAATGATCAGCATATTACCCTGCGTATCGTTTGGGGTATGATCTTCCGTAACCGAGTGCCAGGTATTCAGAAAACAGCTACCATCTACAGTTTGAGATACCGTATATTCGCCATTTTCCGGGCACGTAGATGAAACAAATCGATAGGTGGTTAACCCTGCCAGCGATGGACTATTATTCGCTGTTCCAAAGGACTGGTCAATCACAAAATCGTTTGATAAACCAGGGCAGATTTGCGCAAAGCACGATTCACTGATAGTATACAGAATCAGAGCTATATTTACCCAGAATGTCCTATATAGCATCATCCTGAAAACGGCCAAAAACCTACCCGATGTAGTTACCATACCTCATTATTAAGACTATAGAAGGTTTGCTGCGTCACCCGTTTTGTGGGCCAGTTGGAATAAAATAGGGTATTGCTGAGTAATTTTTTACTTTTATTGTTTTAATGTTTAATTTTTGTATACTTAATAATATTAACTAATTGGCTTGCAGGGTTTTAATAAAAAACGAGAATGCACTTGCTGACGCTGACTGGCTCCCTTATGAAGCCTGTTTGTTTAGCGATGAGGTCGCTGTTTTCAGATACCGTGTTGAATTTACTTCGGCTATGGCACTTCGGCTGTTTGCCTTATTACAGCCTGATGAACAAGATCGGGCTCGCCGGTTTCATCGGCAAGAAGATCGGTTACGTTTTTCTTATGGTCGCTTGATGCTGAAATTGCTGGTCGCTAAGTATACACATCAGAATCCAGAGGCTGTTTTTGTGAGAGCAGGGATCAACAAGAAACCAGAGTTAAGCGATATTCCTGATCTTCATGTTAACATCGCTCATGCGGGCGAATGGGTTTTGCTGGCCGTTGGTAAAAAAAATGTAGGTGTCGATATTGAAAAAATCAGCCCTGATTTCCCCTTTGAAGAAATTTTATTCCAGAGTTTTAGTGAAACTGAGCGACAGAATATTGGACAAGATAGAGACCCAAGGCATCGTTTCTATCAGTTGTGGACTCGAAAAGAAGCGCTCGTTAAAGCAACCGCCAAAGGAATAGACGACGATTTTTGTCGGGTGCCATCATTAGAAGGCGAGCATTATACTGACATGGCTATAACAGGCTCGCAGGCAGAGTGGTATATTGGAAGCTTTGCGGTCTCCAACGATTATCTGGCTGCGGTTGCCCACCAGAAAATTACAGATTCTCCTAAATTTTATACGCTGGAAAGTGGCTTCTTCAATTGAAAAGAGTCAAAAAAATAGTCATTGTGCAACCCTATTGGGTAACACAATCATGTAAAGAAGACATCTATGGGCATGGTCATTGCCAGAATTGCGGGCGGGTTAGGGAATCAGTTGTTTCAATATGCGCTGGGCAGAAGCCTGGCGCTGAAAAACAACACATCCTTGTATTTTGACCTGAGCTACTACCAGCATGAATATGCAACAGACACGGTCAGAAAATTCAAGCTCTCTCCGTTCAATATCGATTATAGGCTATTAGATACATCGCCCTTCCTGTACATATCCAAAGCAACGAAACTGCTGCCTAATCGAACGTTGAAACCTTTTTTCTATTTTCTGGAAGAAAAACACTTTCATGTCGATCCTATTGTTCTTGCCTCCAGAGCTTCGTTTATTATTCTCGATGGTGGTTGGCAATCAGAACAGTACTTTAACGATTGTGCGGATATAATTCGAAAAGAGCTAACCTTCAGGCGGAAAACGGGAGCGTTGTTCGAACGATACGAAGCGGCCATTGCCAAGGCCGAAATACCCATTTCGCTCCATATCCGACGTGGCGATTATGTTAGTCATCCCGACTTTAGCCAGTCGTTCGGATTCATTGGACTCGACTATTACAAAGCAGCCATTGCCCAATTAACAGCGCAGTTTTCGAAGGCAACGTTTTTTGTTTTTAGCGACGACCCCGATTGGGTGCAGCAGAATCTTAAACTCGATTATCCACACGATTTTGTGGTGAATACTGGAGCTGATGCCGACCTTGCCGATCTACAATTGATGAGTTTTTGCCATCATCACATCATTGCAAATAGTTCGTTTAGCTGGTGGGGCGCCTGGCTGAACCCTAAACAGGACAAGATCGTAGTTGCACCTGCCCGATGGTTCAAAAACAAACCCAATTGGGATACTAAAGATCTGATTCCTGCAAACTGGATTCGTCTTTAAGCACCCTGCGTAGTCTACTGGCAACTTTGTTTAGACTTATTCCTTATGGCTAACTAACTACTGAATCAGGCGTATAGGCGGCTGGGGTTTGACGAATTATGGCTTCAAATTCTTCGGCGCGTTTTTCCCAGGAATTGTTTTTTGCCATTTCAATCCGTTCGTTAACTCGTTGGGGAGTTGTATCCGTTAAGGCACGTTGCAGGGCTTCGGCAAAATCGGTGGGTGTAACGGCCACTTGAACAACGTTGGCGAAATCGTCTAGTATCGAAAAAGGAGTCGATACAACGGGTAATCCGGCAGCCAGATATTCGTTGATTTTTAGGGGGTAAATGGTATACGTGTGCTCATTGCAGACAAATGGAATTATGGCTGCCTGCATTCGGGCCAGTAATGGCGGTAAATCGATTGGCTGATGGGGAGGAATGAAGCGTACGTTTGAATAAACCGATAATCGTTGTCTAATGGCAGGTTCGTGAACTTCACCAATGAATTGAAAGAGAACATCGGGCATTGTTCGAACGCAGTGTTCAACCAGGTTAAGGTCAATGCGATCATCGGCTGTGCCGAGATAACCTACTATTGGTTGATCAGATAATGGATTGTTGCTAAGCTGACGCGCCCGATTGAACAGGGTAAAATTGACCCCATTTTTAACACAAAACGTATTGGGCTGCAACTGGGCTTTAGCCCGACGCAATGTTTCGGAAGTAGTAACAACCGTATCGACGCGCTGGAGGTAAGGAACTTCGTAGCGGCTACCATGCCGATTCATCCATTTGGCAATAGAGATTTCATCGAAGCAGTAATAAATGGTTGCGCATTCGTTTAGCTGATTCAACATGGGTAGGCCAAATACAGGATTCAGTCCATTGACAATTAGCGGGCGATGCATGTTCAGGTCGTGCATAACGCGCCGTAGTCCCCGAACCAAACGCTCAATATTCCATTTCACAAATAAGTCGTGTGGCCTGGCCGACAGCCAGTTGACGGGAAGCATCAAAGGGGGCGTCCATACATACACCTCACGACCCTTATCGAGTTGTTTTTTTTGCAACGGATTCGATAAGCGGACCGCTTCACGAACAGGAACATCACGTTTTCCAATTATGCCCGATAGTAGATCTTTAAATGTATACTGATAATCAACATACAGCACCCGATGCCGTGCCGACAGTTCTGTCATCAGTTGGACAACTGCTTTCTGAAAATCACCTTCCCAGGAGGTCTGGCCAATGCAAATGATACTATCAAAATTGTTCATGTATAAAGTTGGATAACAGCCTGTTCACAGGCACTTAATCTTCCGACGTTTTGGTGTCGTGGGGGGGGTGAGGGGTGAGATATGAGACGGCCCGGTTTAGTTCTTTTTTTACCCGTTTGCCCAACGCCTGCCATAAAGTGCCGTCTTTCATAAGCGTTCGGGTGCCTGTCCAGGCGCGGGCCGAGCGAGTTTTCATGGCTACAACTCGTCCATACTGCATCATATCGAAACAAATGCGGCCATCTTCGCCCCAGGTTCTGTTATGCATCATATAGCCTGCTTTTAGTCCTGCTTCCCGCAGATATCCCATGCTGATGCCGTAGGCATTCAGATAAGGCCGTTTGTAGTGCCGGGCTTCTGCAACAAGGTCTTTTAAGGTTTCATGAATGGTCAGTTGCCACCTTGGTAGTTCGGGATTGGCAACAAACGAATAACGCCCATATACGCAGACAACGCCCGGTTGCTGAAGCTGTTTCATCATTTCATCCAGCCAGTTGACCGGATAAAAGCAATCGGCATCGGCCAGAAGCATATATTTCCCAACGGCCATTTCCTGAGCCATCTGACGGGCTGGGCCGCAACCCTGAATAGGCTGAAAAAACGTTCGGACATGTAATCGGTCAAATGTTTCCTGAGTCCGATCTTTTGAGTTATTGTTTACGGCAACAATTTCGAACGGAATTTTTGTGTCAAGACAGGATAAACTGCTTATGCTTCGGAGTACATTAATTTCTTCATTGTAAGCAATAACCATGATTGATACCAGCGGTTCTGTGCTGATTCGTTTGTCAAGACGTTCGTTAATTTCATCGAAAACAGATTGAGGAACCTCATCGATGCTGGTATACGGATAGTCGTGCTGCTTTAGCCATCTGGGATTTGAGAAAACGGTCATCATAATTTTTAATGGTGTAAACGATTTATGGGTTAATAATCAATTCTCAACCGTAATGATGCACCAATCGCATTAGATTCGAACGTGCAGGTTTGGTTCTCCAATCATATCCAGCGCAGAAATTTTCTGAGGTTGGGTATCCCATCGTTCGCTGGTTGTGAAAAGGATCGATGTGATATACAAAAACGTACAGGTCGGAAACTGACTTAATGTTGGGTTCGAATAACACATCAACGCGATCCCAATAAAATCGGCCAGCAATGCCACCATCAATTTAAATAACCAGGGGTCTTTAATCTGCCAGACTTTATAAGTCCCATAGCCAACAATTCCCGCAATCATCAACAGATAGATCGTTAAGCCAACAATTCCCGTTTCGATCCAGATTTCGACATACCAGCTATCGGGCGGAATCTGAGCGGCAAAGTGATCGGGTGAGAAACGGGCACCGGTATCAGCCGAAGTGCCGATGCCAGCCCCAAACGGTAGGTTTTTTAAATAAGCCCTAAGTTTTTGCTGGTTTTCGAGCCGGACCAGAAAAGACGCGTCTTCTCCTGGGTGTAAAGCTGTTCTGATTCGATAGATATGGTAATTTGAGTCGCCAATATGGGTGAAGAGAAGTATGGCCAGAATTGGAATTGCTATAGCAGCACCCTGTAGAATCAGTTTGAGGTTTCGACGAAGGACCAGATAAGCCGGGAAGCCTGCTATTAACACAAAAAAGGCGCTCCGGGTACCCGAGATCGCAAAGGCCCAGAAGAAAATAAAGGCCAGTCCCAGATAGAAAAGTCGGTGAATAATACGTTTTTCTTCGGCAAATTTGAAGGAGCAGAATAGCGTAGCACTGGCCATCTCAGCCCCAAACTGCGACGCATCGGAGTAGAACGAAAATGTACGTAACTGCCCCCAAAGCAAATGCGTTTTGGCATTACCTTCGGCTAACCATCGTTCTTCGGCTTCGGCCAATCCGATATATTGTTGTTTAAACCCCCAGATAGCGGCCAGAAACGACCAGATCAGCCAGGTTTTGATCAGTAACTTTATTTCTTCTTTCGTGATTGGTACAACCAGCATAATGGTCGCCATGTAGAACCAGTTTAGCGAAAAGGCCCGGGCATGGTAAAACCAGGCGGGTTTGTACGGTGCTTCGGGGTTAAGCAGTTCCAGAATCGTATAGACCAGCCAGAAAACCAGCAGAAAATAAACCGGATGCCGTAATCGCTTCCAGTTCATACGCTTGGCATTTAGAAATACGCTGAGCAGCGTCAACATCAGCACACCATCGAGCGACAGGCCAAATGGCAAATCGCTCTGAACAAAACGGGTGAACCCGAGTGCAAACGATAAATGAATATAAATCAGCAACCCAACTTTAGGCTCCAGCAGTATACTTAAGACTACCAGTAAGGCTATTGGCAAACCTACGGTCATCAGCACACCTGTCATGCCAAAATTACCGATCAGCCAACCGGCCATTAAGGCAATCAGAACCCCCAGCGCAGTGAAGACATTGCGGTTGTGCCGAAGCTGTTGTGTAAGAAGAAAGGTTCGTTCAAACATCTTGTTAATAATCCCTCCCAATCATTGTTGCGGACGGATAGGTTAGTCGAAATCGCTATCGTAAAGACTTATATAATGCCAGAGTTCGTTGAACCGATTCTGACACGGGAAACAGGCGTAGCCGTTTGGCTCCGGCGTCGATTAATCGCTGCCGTCGCTCAGTATCCGTCAGCAACGAATCAATTGCATTGACCAGATCATCGATTTGGTTAAGCTCGAAATAGGCGGCTGCATCGCCTGCAACCTCCCGAAAACAGGCTGTATTACTGAGAACCATGGCACAATTGGCCCGGAAAGCTTCCAGAATGGGTAATCCAAAACCTTCATAGAGCGATGGATAGACAAAACAGAGTGCGTTCTGATACAGAAAAGTGAGCTCTTCATCAGTGGAGCTAAGATGACGCACCCGATTGCCGAGCGATAACCGATAAATATATTCCCGTTCGGCAATGCCAAGGCTTCCTCCTCCTGTCAGAATAAGGTGTAGGTCAGGATAGCGGGTTTGCAAGATCTTAAAGGCTCTCAGAAAGAAATAGAAATTCTTGTAGCCATTCCGGTCGCCTACATAAAGCAGGTAGTTTGATGGTAAATTTGAAATAGGCCGACTTTTTGCAGGATCGGTTGTTTCTATACCATGATAGATAACATGAATTTTGGCTGGATCTACATCAAAGAAACGAATGAGGTCATTCCGGGTAGCGTTTGAAATAGCGATAATTGCATCGGCCCGTTCAATGTTCCGCCGTTTCTGATATGTGAGCGGGTCATGTGCCCAGAAATACTCGGGATACCGCTCATAGGTCATGTCGTGAATTGTAACGACGAGCGGTTTCCGTAACATGTTCAAAAAGTAAGTACTGTAGTAAGTCGGATGAAAGACATCGAAATTTTGCCGGGTCAACAACTGTCGGCAATAAAATTCATTGATCCGGTAGCTTACTGTTGTTTTTAGATTGATAAGTGGGCCTGCAATGAGATTATTCAGCGGCAGGCGCTCGTTTTGCAGGTAGTAGTTTTGGCTATGTAATACCCCAATTTTACACGAAACATCCGCAGAGTTGCGTATACCATCAATCAGGCTAACGAAGTACCGGCTGATACCTCCGTAGCGTTGAGTGCTAAATTTCTGATGGTCGATAAATACATTCGTCATGGCATAAGTAGCTTGCATCAGGAACGTACTGGCCTCCTGAAGCCTGGAGGTCTGTTATACATTCTCTTTCTGCCATAGGTTAAAAAGCGTTTTCCAGAGAATATACATATCGGTCTTAAACGAGAAGGTGCGGGCATATTCGATGTCGAGTTGAGTTCGTTCCCAGTCCGACATAGGCCCCTGGCCTTTCGCTCGTTTCTTTACCTGCCATAGTCCTGTGAGCCCGGCCGGGCCCGCAAAGCGTTGCGCAAACTCATCGGAAGTAAGTTTTTCGGCCTCATAGAGCGGCAGTGGTCGATTGCCCACCAGCGACATATCGCCTATCAGAATATTAATTAGCTGGGGCAATTCATCAATACTGCTGTTGCGTAAAAACGTGCCAAAGCGAGTAATCCGGGGATCGTTTCGGAACTTCATAAATTTGGCCGCTTCTTCATTTTCGCGCAGGAACTGCTTTTCGCAGATAAGTTGGTTTTGGTCGAACAGAGGTTGTTGGCAGGGAATGCCTTTCTGCCGACAGGAGTCACAGAGGAAGGTTGCCCGTTGAGCCAGGCTCTCGTGCGAACTGGATTTCTCAGACCCTCGTGCGTAAATGTTGTTCGAAGCAAGTTCCTGAAGCTGCTGATCTGCCTTTGTGCTCATTGTACGAAACTTGTACATATTGAACACATAAAAATTAGTACCTGCCCGTTTCGATTTATACAGAATTGCCCCCCGCGAATCTAGTTTGATCAGGATAGCAACCAGCAGAAAAACGGGGGATAGTATTAGTAGTAGCAGAAATGAGACAACAATGTCAATAGCGCGTTTCCACCAAGGCAAAGCAATCCGATGGTTAACCAAGAACGACTGCGGCTCAGGCATTGATAAGACCCGCTTTTTCAGATCGAGATAATAGCGAATTTTAGATTGCAGGTCATACTCATCCTTATCAATAGTTAAGATATCCGTAGCGCCTTCCTGTAGGGCTGACTTCATCAGGTTCGGCCAGACATAGTGCGATGTGATTAGAATCGGTACGGTCTGATAAAGAGTGTTACTTCGTACACAAGCGATAATTGCCTGGCTACTTCGCTTGTCGGCAATAATCAGATCGAGTGCAGGCCGATCGGCGAGCCAAGCAATGGCATCGTTTACGTGAAGAAACCGAATAACAGAACACGCTTCTCCGGCCAGATTAGTAATTTGGTTGGCAATCAGATCATCTGCTTCTATTAATAAGAGGCAAAATGTAGGAGTTATATCCACAACATTCGATTTGATGAAGCTTCCAATCATTACATTATCCTTTTGTGCATTTATACAGTATTCGAATCGATTACTGTAGACCTGTATGCAACTGATCTAAGGCTTTATGTCCTATAGAGAAAGGTGCCAAATAGCAGGCGATTTTTGTACAAGTCTGTTATTCAGTCTGATCTGAGTTGTTTTTGATAAGCTTCGAGGAACAGGAAAGATGAATGAACTTCTACTTACTTCGTTTTTGCTTAATCAGTATAGCTTAAAATACTATTATGTTACTATTGCTTTGAAAGCGCAAACTGATCCTTATCTGTTTTTTTAAAGGCTGATTGATGATGATGTGTGAATAAACCCTACTTCTGCTTATGCGAATCCTGGCTCTCTCAAATAAAGGCTAAGCACTCTGAGCTACTAAATACCCCCTGAGTAACATCGAAAGAATTTTTGATTTAGGTTGCCAGAATGGCTTTTCTTCCGTTTGTAGTTGAACCGGAGCGGTAGGTTCCTGAGCCTGCTCGGTTTGTGAAACGGTTCGGCGAAGTATAGCGTGTATTTTCGCTTTTACTTCCAGTGGGTTAAACGGTTTTGATACATAGCTATCTACACCTTGTTCGAGGCACTCGATACGCGTATTACTATCGGGGGCGTTCGAGAGAACAATAACAGGTGTTTGAAATATCAATTTACTCATCCGAATCAGCTTAGTCAGTTCAAGGCCGCTAAAGACTGGCAAGTTCAATTCGGTAAGCACACAATCGTAACGATTTCCCTGAATTAACAGACGAGCTGCTTCGTGACCTGTGTGAGCCACAGTGATAGAAAAGTCGCTTTTTAACGTCTGTATGAGAATATCAGCTACGTAGGGATTTTCGTCCACTATTAGCAAATGATATTTTGAATTCATTTTATGCGCCTTTAAGTTTTAGAAGATGGGTTAGATCTAAGTTTTAGACTACTTACTCTATCTCTGGTTACCCCTATGAACAAAAAAAACTAATCAGCAGCCATTGGAATCCATATCAGGCAGAGAGCCGAAAATTACTTTTTTTATAGAATTAATTTATTGATTATTCGGAATAAATATCTGTTTTTCAGTAGAATGATCTTGACTGGAAAATCAGTTTTTCTACTACCGTAATTCCTGAAAGATATAATTATTTTAAGAATTACCTTTGCGTTTCCGGTGCATTAAAAATTAACTTAATCTAATTAATCCCTTTTTTGTCTAATTTTTCTTTACGAGAAAATGTTTTATAGATGAGTGTATTTGTAAGCTTTAAGGATTGTTATTTTTAATTGTGGAAACAAATGAAAAGTGGCAAAATGGTCATACTTCTATAAAATGAATCAGCGGTATGATCTATACAGAACCGAAAAAGGAGCAGAGTGCCTGCTCCTTTTTCGGTTCTAAAATCCTTCTTTTTCGGCTTCCTTATCCTTTTTCTTTTCTTCCTTCTTCTTCTCGTCTTTAACAACTTTCTGACCAGGTTGTAGCTTCGCTTTAGGTACTGGCTTCGCTTTCGTTTTATACTGATCGAGGTAGCGATCAACAAAAAGGGTTTTTTCGTCGACCGTAGCCGGAACAACTTCCAGCGTTGCTTTTGCACTGTTTTTTGAACCAGCTAACAGTCGATCATTGATCTCCTGCTCCGAAGTAACAATGGCTAATTGCCCCAGCGCCGTTGGTGTATTACCGGGTTTATAATCATAAAAGACCCAAACATCGGGCGATGACTCAAGATAGATGCTAACTTCGTCGCCATTGGTTGTTTTTCGGATTTCGACAAAACCGTCCATTTGTGCATTAATGTCGGTTGTAGCAATATTCGAAACGCCTAACTGTCCGGTACTATAAAAGGCACCGAATTTGTCGGACCATCGCAGGTTGGCATTGGCCAGCACCAGCATAGCATTCAGTTTAGGAGACGCCTGACTCAGCGATACATGCTGATTCTGTGCTTTCAGGCGGTATGCATCTACAGCCTGCTGGCCAATTAAAGGTACCAGTTTATCGGAGAGTCGGTTCAGGTCGTCGTCGGCTGCTTCGTCGTTTTTCTCCTCCAGGTTGGTTTTAACAAGCTTATCGCCAATCAAACTGTTAATCTGCTCAGGTACAGGAAAGCTGAAGGCCAGCAACGTATTCAGACGGTATTGAGCACTGTCGATGTTGATCCGGGCCGAACCAGAAGCTAACAGATACTCATTCGGTGTTGAGTTCAGCAGGTTCATTTTTCCCTTGAATGTCATCAGACCACGGGCGTCGTTGAACGTAAAGGCATTTTCAACATCATCGGATGCCTCAGCCACTGAACTTGCCGAACTATCGGCCGATGCGACCACCGCGGCTTCTGCCGGGGCATCGCCCGCTTTTGAGGTAATTCGGTAAACCTTATCCTTTTCGTCGTAGCTCATGATGCCCGTTGCCGAAAACAGGTCAATATCTCTGGGGTCTTCTTTCGGAGATAAGAATGTAGGATACAGACCTGAATTATCGGCCCGGAAATGAATACCAGCTACCAGCGGTTGACCGCCTTCGTTTTTAAGGTTTTTGTCGACTTTAATCTCAAGCCGTTCGGCTATTTTTTCCTTGAATGGTATCCAGCCGCCAACTAAGTCGGGCCGTTTTTTCAGGGCTGGTTTAATGGCACCATCTAATGCCAGATCCCGTTCGGGAGCCTGCATGGTAATTGCGCCTTTAAACAACATTTTTGGCGCAAGCTGTAAGTTATCGTCTTCGTCAACATCGGCACGAGCCACCGTAAAATAAGTGGTTAATGGCTTTTGTGATGAACTGCGTCGGCTACGGGCCGTTTTTTTTGTGTCGGCAGTCAGATTGGCCGGAACCTCTTTCAGTTCGAAGCTTCCCATTTTTATACTGGCCGTATCGCCTGTGGCGGTAGCAAACTGATAGGTTGCGTCGCCCGCAAATTTTGTCCGCGACAAAATCTGGATGTTTCCATTTTTTAGCCGGTGGAATAAATTGATAGTATCCAGTTCCAGCTTCGCATTTTTCAACGCCAGCATCTCACCATTTCGACGGATTGTGACGGAGCCTTTGTAGGGGTAAATCCGGGCATCGGCCGATATAACATAAGGGACACCGCTAATATTGAGCATCATCTTCTCTACGTCGTAGAGTGCCGCCGACCCATTGAAGGTGAGTTCTTCCTGCTCTTCAGCAGTAGCCGTAAATGTTGAGCTTTTAACATCGCCCTTCATCGCAATGGTTTTGGCATTGATGTTCCATTGCGCACGATTAATGTTTGTTTTATAGGCCGCAAACGGAAACTCCAGGCTCGATGCAGCCACCGTATCGTCGATACTTGTGCTATTCGCAGTGATGGCGAGCCCAACAATTCCTTTTGTCTGGTTGAAATCAACATCAATTCCTTTTCCGAGCAGAACGGGTCGGTTTACATCTTTGTCCGATACAATCTTGAACTGCGCTTTGCTGGCAACGAAACCTTCCTTATTGAATTTAATCGTTTGCGAGATGGCCTCAGAATCTTTCCGGCGAAGGGTGCCATGGCCAAACAGCCCTCCCGAACGCAACACCAGTGCTCCTTCCAGATTGGCTGTTGCATTATAGAAGTTAAAGTTATTTTTCTGGGTCGTAATGACCATACTATCGGCTTTGGGCCACCACTTCAGGCTGTAGTTATTCAACTGAACCTGCGGGAAATACCCTTTTCCAACCAGCCCTTCTTTAATTTCTCCTTTTTCGCCCGATGCTAGTAGCGAATCTGTCATAAACAGAATCCCTTTGGTATTAAGGCTGGCTGTTAAGTGGTTAAGTATACCCTCTGCACGAAGCCCCGACTTATCCATCACCAACTCGCCCGTAAATTTCACGGTTGATGGCACTGTGCCTTTCTTCGTATTATAAACTGGATAGCCCGTTGGCGGAGCTTTGTGAACAAACCCCAGTGTATTGTCAGGCATGGTTTTCAACTCAGCCTTGAATGGAGGAAAAATACCGTCGGAGTAAAAAGTACCCATAAACGAGATGTCTCCTTTACCAATGCTATCGTTATCGACAGCTGGAATTTTAAAGTAAACTTTCTCATTATAGGTAATATTGCCCCGAATCGACTGATTAAAATAAACGGTCATTCCTTCGGGCATCACCAGTCGTTGGGTCGTTTTCTTTCCGGCAATTCGCCCCGATTTATTGTCGGCACTACCGAAATAAACAGTTCCTGGTTTTTCATACTTAATGTCGCCCCCAATTTCGCCTTCCTTACCCTGAGCGGCCAGTTTGGCCGATGAAAACGTAATAGAGTCGATCTGGTTGAGGTTCATAGCGAACTTGTCGTAGTCGAACTTCAGATCGCGACCGGCGTAGCGCAACGTTCCGGCTTTGAGCTGCCCATTAATTGTGAATGCCCGTCCTTTGCCAACGCGAAGTGTTTTATCGGAAGGAATACCGAAAATCTTCAATGAATCGGATAGCACAAACCGATCAACTCCACGGATTGTTAGTATTTTATCGTCGAGATTAATGGTGGCATTTTTAATACTATCGCTGGAAACAAACAACGACTGCACCTGAAAATTGTCGTAATCACGTTTGCCCGCATAAGCCAGCACATAGAGGTAGCCTTTTCGGCTCAGTCGCATTAGGCCCGTGGTCGGGTCGCGGTCGAGGTAGCCTTCCAGTACCATTCGGCCTAAAGCACCGCGAAGAGCGACGGGTCTTACTTTGGCAAACTGAATAATATCGTCGTCGAAAAACGTCTGTTGTTTCTTTGTTGAGATGTAGTTGGCTACGATCTGGAGCGGATGGAATCCATAATCGACCGTAAGGTCTGAATACCGCTGTGGTTGAAAATAATCGTATGATTCGAAACGGACCGGAACCTCGCGTTTAGCTCCAATCTGATAGAAATCAACTTTCCGACGGGGTAAATCCCACCGCATTACTTCGGGCAGAATATAAAATTTGTGGTACGAATCGGCATACGGTACCCGGGTATATTCAGTACGTTGTTCGCGGTCAAGCCACGCAATCCGCTGATTCTTATCATACCGAAACTGAACAGATGGGTGCGTAATGGAGTCGGTATCGACATAGCCCACAAAAGCGGCCGATTTTGCCGAAATCAATGGTTTGCCCGTACTAACTGCAACACTGTCGAAGCCCGTGCTGGTAGTATCGCTGATACTAAAATCAAATCGGGGGCTACTCGCTTTAAACGCTGTTTTCCCGTTATATTTTACGGTTAGTTGTGCTGGTCGCCCACTAGCCGATGCACCAACCATCTGCGTTCCTGACAGGGCAATTCCACCAAGGTATTCGACATCTGGCCCCAGATCGGGCAGTTTAACATCACTTTGCCACGACATAAACCGGGGGTAGGTTACCGGGCCGCTTTTTTTCTTACTAACATATTCGAAAACGCCTTTGATGGGCTTCGTTTTTTCGTAGGTAAGCGTTACATCATCGGCCATGAGTTTCGGGCTCATAGTGGTCATCGAATAGTCACTCAGGGTTACAAAAATATCGGGCCTGCCAACGGTTTCCCAGGCAAACTTGCCTCCTTGACCTACCCAGATGCCTTCTTTTAGCAGTAAATCGCCATTGGTGTTGCTCACCAGAGCCGAATCGCCATTAGCTACAATCGCCAGTGAAACGTCTTTGAGGGTAATAACAGCACCTGCTACCGCTGGAATCGGACGACGCTGAGGAATAAACTGTGGTCCTAATGGCCGTGGCAGGCTGGAGTCTGATAGGACGGGTGTGTCCCAGCCATCGAAACGCGAGCGTTCTGCTGCGGCTTTGGCGGCCGCAACCGAATCGGAAGGGGTTTGTATACCGCTGGGGTTAGGCTGAACTGCATCGACAAACCGAAACTGAAATGAGCCACCCAATGCATAGAGTTTGTTATAGTTGCTGGCATACAATTCGCGTCGTTCCACAAAGCGTCGGGCTGTTTCGAGGCTGCGGGCAAAATTTTTGGGATCGTTAGCTTCAAATAGTTTTTCAGCAACCGTCAGGAGCCCATCAACATCAGCCGAAGTCGTGGCTTGTTTCTGCGTGTTTACCGTATGGTAGATTGCTTCATACAAAGGCGCAAAATAAGTGGCTGCCTGAAGCCGTTTCTGGTTCATCTTACGGCTCAGCGTCATAATGCGTTCCTGCTGCTGGGCCGATAGCTGATTTTCTGACCACATTGCCTGAAGGTCGGTTCCGGCCCGGACGGCCACGGCCCCACCCGTAGCCATCAGTTTCTGAACATCGGCCATAAACTGGTCGGGCTTGTCCGAAATGCGGACTGCCTGCCCAAAGGAAGCCGAAGCAGTCAGGCAGAAAAAACCGATGGCAATTGTTTGTAAGGAAGCAGACCAGCCGCGTATAAACATACGGCTGAACGGCCTGTAACGAAACAGACCACCGCGCTGTGTGAAGTAGATGCGATTCATTATGTATCTGTTGCGAAAAGTATTGCCCTAACGTTTCGTGGTGGAGGTAACTTATTTTTTAAACGAAAGCGATGTCCAATCCCGAACCGACATGGTTTTTAACGGGAAAACGCCCGAATCAATGGCTTTCTGTCGGATGTCAGGAGCATCGTGCTCATAAAACCCACTAACTAACAAATACCCCTCTTCTGTCAATAAATGGGTGTAAATGGGGATTTCTGCCAATAATACATTTCTATTTATATTGGCCAGCACAATGTCGTACTGACCCGCTTCATTTTTTATATCATTTATGGTGCCTTGAAATACCGTAATCTGTGGGCAGTTGTTCAGGGCTGCATTTTCCAGCGCATTTTCTACGGCCCATTCTTCAATATCAAATGCCTGAACAGATCGGGCCCCCATTTTTACCGCCAGAATTGCCAGAATACCCGTACCGCAGCCAACATCAAGAACGGTTTTCCCCGAAAAATCCAGTTCGAGCTGTTGTTCCAGCATCATAGCTGTTGTTTCGTGATGGCCGGTTCCGAACGACATTTTTGGATTGATAACGATGTCGTAACGAAACCGGGCGTCCGATTCATGAAAGGACGCCCGGACCCGGATACTGTCGCCCACTTCAATCGGCTCGTAATCGCGCTCCCACTCGGCGTTCCAGTTTCGTTTCTCTAACGAATTGACTTCGTAAGCTATTGCGGTCTGACGCTCGTATTTAGCAACAAGTTCCTGTATGGCTTGCTCGTCGAAATCAGGTTCGGTTATATAAGCGTTTATCCCCTCGTCGGTTTCGATAAAGGATTCAAAACCCAGCTCGCCCAGTTCGGCGGTGAGGATGTCGGTATAGTCGGGGGAAAGGCGTAGTTGAAGTTCTATGTAATTCATACCTCTAAAGTAGCGAAAAAGGCAAGTGACGCGGCTTTTCTGTGGCTAAAGAATAGCGACTGATGAAACACCGTATCTTATACCAGTATGCTTTCTCCGAAAAGTCTTTCCGATTGTAGCTTGTAGTTTTGATCCGTTAATCAGTTATCCTTTGGCTTATAAGTGGTTCATTGTTAGGGTATATAAAGCTTTCGTATCTTACGGGAAACGAAACAATAAAGTCATTTCTGCTCATGACGCCCGAAACTGCTTTCACCTATGCAAACCTGCTGGTATTGCCCCAATGGATTTTTATGGTTGTTGCTCCACGCTGGCGTGTAACGCAAATGCTGGCCCAGATGCTACCAATTCCTATGATTCTGGGCAGTATGTACATTTATTATCTGCTTGTGGCGCCAGCCGCGCCGGATGGCTCCGGTCTGGATTTTCAGGCATTCGGCTCGTTGGCAGGCGTACAGTCATTATTTAAAGGCCAGAAAGAAATGGTGCTGGGTGGCTGGATTCATTACCTGGCCTTCGATCTGGTGGCGGGTAGCTATATTTTACGTGATGGGCAAACCCGTGGTATTGCTCATGCGTGGCTCATTCTCTGTCTGTTACTGTGTTTTATACTCGGTCCCAGTGGATTATTGTTATATGGTCTGCTCCGCATATTTCTGCCAAATCAGGCCGAAACAAAATTTTAATAAGATATTAAACAATTTTGATTGATTATAGTTACGCAAAACCCTATCTTCACAGTAGGATTTATAGTCGCGTAAAAAAATGCCAACACTACCGTAACGAGTGACAATGAAAATTAGCCGAATTCTAGTTTTCCTGGGCTTTTTTATCGGGTTGGCCTGCCCGATTGTGTCGGCGCAGGAGCTTACTGCCAGTGAGGCCCGATCCGATCTTTCTTATCTGAAGCGGAAATTAGATTTGCTGCATCCTGGAATGGGGTATTATACACCCAAAGCCGAAATGGAGCAGTTATACGATTCGTTGTATAATCGGCTGACGGCCCCAATGGATTACCTGACATTTTATCATCATGTCAGTCCACTCATCGCGGCAATTAAAGATGGCCATACCAATTTAAACCACCGCAGAAACTTTATCGGTAAAACAACCCGGTTTATTCCGTTCTATATCCGGCCAGTGGGCGAGCAGTATTACATCAGTCATAACGTGTCGGCCGATACGAGCCTCCACCGGGGCACCGAACTATTAACCATCAATGGTCATCCTATTGCTGACCTGCATCGCGAATTAATGGAAGCCGATCGATCGGGTTCCGATGGCGATAATCTGACCGGCCGGCGTCAGTGGAGTCTGGTGCAATTTGCCGACTATTATGCCGCCTGGTATGGCTGGGCCGACTCAATAACCATTACGTATCGATTGGCAACTGATACACTTATTCACAAAAGTCGCGTAGGATGCCTGACGTTGAATAGCTTTCGATCGACTATGCAGCGACGCTACCGGAATGAAATTGATTACCGGCCCAATCTTTCGGTTCGGATCGTCGATTCGGCTACTCATACGGCTGTATTGCGGGTGTCGACGTTTATGGGGTTCAAGAAAAAAGATCCGTTTCAGTGGGTATTTAACCGTCGACTCAAGCGGGCTTTCCGGCAACTTCGTGATCAGAACGTACAGAACCTCATTGTTGATGTGCAGGGGAATGGAGGAGGCATTGTGCTGAACTCGGCTCGTTTGCTTCAGTATTGGCTCCCCAAGCCATTTACTATAATGGAGCATGAGGAGATGAAACGAGCTGCACGTAGCGAACTGATTACCCGCTGGAATCCGCTTTCGGCTCTAAACTTCAGTCTTCAGTATAAGGCAAATGGCTCGGACGGATTTGCCAGCCGTTCGACACATCGGCGATACCGGCCCCGGCAACGAACGGCTTTTAGAGGCAATCTGTATTTTTTAATGAATGGAGGGTCGTTTTCTGCAACGACATCGGTGCTGGCCAAAACGCTGGATGCGGGCATTGGAACATTTATTGGTGAGGCCAGTGGCAGTGCATACTGGGGCGATTTTGCCGGGCATTTTAAGACCATTACACTGCCTTATTCGCGGATTCAGGTTCGGATTCCGCTCAAAAAACTAACCCATTCGGTTGTGGCCGATCGGGCAAACGGTTTCACGGTAGAACCAGACTTTACGGTTACGCGTTCTTATGACGACCTGCTAACCAACCGCGACTACATACTCGACTATACGCTACGGCTTATTCGGGAAGGGGTGGTCGCTCGTCCGGCCTTAATTAAACAGCCAATTAAGGCCAGGTCGTTGCAGGCATCGCGTTAAAACCGTACTTTTATCGCTATTCTGTTTACGGTATGCTATTGCGGTTGTCGGCCCGATGCATAGGACTTGTGCCGTATTGTATACCTAAAAGGAATACCGTAAATCGCTCGTTTGTGTATTGTATTGTCGACGTTGAAACTACAGGAGGGGTAAACGGGTCCTCTCGCCTTACTGAAATTGCTATCTTCCGGCATGATGGACAGCAGATTGTTGACTCCTTTCATTCGCTGGTGAATCCAGAATGTCCCATTCCGCCTTTTATTCGACACTTGACCGGTATTTCGGATGAGATGGTACAGGATGCCCCGCTGTTTGCTGAGGTTGCCGATCAGGTTATCGATATTACTCAGGAAGCCATTTTCGTTGCCCACAACGTTAGCTTCGATTTCAATTTTGTAAAGAAAGAACTCCAGTGGTTAGGCCACGACTATCTTCGGCGTACGCTTTGTACGGTCCGTACAAGCCGGAAAGTATTTCCGGGCTTTCCTTCATACAGCCTCGGAAAACTCTGCAACTCACTCAACATTCCTCTAAATAATCGCCATCGTGCTCATGGCGATGCGGCAGCTACCGTAAGACTATTCGAACTTTTATTACAACACGATACCCACGATATAATCCCACGGGTTGGTATGGCCGTCCGGAATTAGTTTGCCAGTAAAGATTAGTCATTTGTCAGTAGCTTGTTGTTGACCTACTCTTGGTAGCGAATGGCATTCGCCACAGTTCCCTTTTGCTTTATCGGAAGGGTTCTCAAAATATTTTTAACTTTTCTGTAACCTTCTTCTATAAGTCAGGTTTCCAGTCCCAAAAGATGTAAAATCCAATCTTACCGGCTTGAACGCACTAACCGATAATTCATTGATGCTCCAGGTAAAAGCGGGCAATCTGGATAAGATGGGCTTACTTTTCGAGCGCTACCACCGACCCTTGTTCGGGTTTCTGTTCCATATGACGGGACGGACGGAAGCAAGTGAAGACATGGTACAGACGGTGTTTTATCGAATGCTGAAATACCGGCACACGTTTACGGGAGAAGGCGAGTTCAGAACCTGGATGTACCACCTGGCCCGGAACGTGCTGGCCGATGAAGCGAAACAGATGAACCGATCGGCCAGGTATGCCGACGTAACGGAACTGGCCGAACGAATTGGTGGCGGAGTATTGGCCGATGAACAACTTCAGCAGGATCAGGATCGGGATTTGCTGCACAAGGCTCTGTCAATGCTAACCAACGATCAGCGCGAAGTATTGATCCTGAGCCGGTTTCAGGAGCTGAAGTATGATGAAATTGCCCGAGTACTGAACACAACCGAAGGAGCTATAAAAGTGCGGGTTTATCGGGCAATGAACGAGTTGAGACGAATGTATCTAACTATTGAAACCAGCCGAAAAGCGCATGAACTGTGAAAACGCCAACGAACAATTTACCGAATGGCTAAGTAACCAGCTACCCGATGCCGAACGGCTGGAACTGGAAGCTCATTTGGAGAGCTGCCCCGACTGCCAGCGGGAAGCAAAAACCATGGAACAGCTTTGGCTTCGTATGGATTCGCTGGCGGCCCCCGAACCCAGCAAACAAATGCGCGTGCAGTTCGAGGCTATGCTCGGGGCCTATAAAGAAACTATACAAACTGAGCAGGAAAATGGCCTGAAGAGTTTGCTGACAAAGCTGCGGACTTTTTTTATAAGCCAGCCAGCACTTCGGTTAGCCTATGGTTTACTTCTGATGGGGGCGGGGGCGCTGATGGGCTATTGGTTTACTTCGCAAAATAGCTCTACGGTTGCCTATCAACAGCAGATCGATACGCTTTCGTCGCAGGTTCAGGAGATGCGACAGATGATGTTGCTTTCACTGATTGATAACCCGTCGGCATCGGAGCGGCTTCGGGCAGTGAGTTATACCGATGAAATCAGCCAGGCCAACAATCGGGTTGTCGACGCCTTATTGGCCACACTCAACAACGATCCGAACGTTAATGTGCGATTGGTAACGCTCGAAGCACTGGCCCGATTGGCCAACGAACCGAAGGTGCGCGAAGGGCTGGTACAGTCGCTGGTCCGACAGGATTCACCACTGGTTCAGGTTGCGCTGGCCGACGTGATGGTGCAATTGCAGGAAAAGCGATCCATTAAGCCGTTGCAACAGATGCTTCGCCAGGAGCACCTCAACGATTTGGTGAAAAACAAAATTCAGGAAACGATCAAAGCCCTGTCGTAAGGCTAGTCTTGCGCATCCCTAAATCAAAACTCAAATCATGAAAACGTTTATTATTCCCTGTTTAGCGGGATTGGTGCTCGCTTGTGCCCAATCGCCGGTAAGTGCTCAGGAATTTAAGGAGCACATTAGTAAAGAATTCAGTGCATCGACGGGTACGCTGGCTATTTACAACATCAATGGCTTTATCAAAGTGGAAGGTTATTCGGGCGATAAAGTTGTATTAAACGTTGAAAAAACCATTTCCGCCAAAGACAAAGATGATCTTGAAACGGGTAAACGCGAGTTTAAGCTGGAGTTTGAACAAAAGAACGATAGCATAATTGCCTACATCGCCGAGCCCTTTGATTCGCGTCCGAACCGGGATTGGAAAGAGCGAAATCATGACCGGAACATTCATTATGAGTTTACCCTCAATTTTACAATAAAAATTCCCTATCAGATGAATCTGCACGCATCTACCGTTAACCGGGGCGATGTCGACATAAAAGATGTGAGCGGAATGCTGAAGGCAAACAACGTTAATGGAGCAATCTCTATTGCAAATGCGAAAGGAGCTACTACGGCTCACACGATCAACGGCGATGTAGTGATCAATTATTTGGTTAGCCCACCCGATAAGTCATCGTATTATACGCTCAACGGCAATATTCGGATAAGTTACCCCGCCAATCTGTCGGCCGATCTTCAGTTCAAAAGTTTTCGGGGTGAATTTTATACCGACTTCCCAAATGCCGAAGTGCTACCCGTTCAGGTCACTAAAAACCAGGAGCGCCGGGGCGAAACCACGGTCTATAAACTCAACAAGAACACCGCTATACGCATTGGCGGTGGCGGCAGAACCTTTCGGTTCGAGACATTTAACGGAAACATTTACATTAAAAAACAATCCTGAAGACAATGCATACTATTCGAATTTTGATGGCTGGTTTATTCGCTCTATTGATGTTTTGGGCTAGCCCGCTGGCTGCCCAGAGCGACATAAAAGAACAGATTGTTGTACCGCTCACCGACCCTGGCAAGGCTGCTTTTCTCAATGTCGCTCTGGTACATGGCTCGATCCGGGTTATGGGCACAACGGGTAAAGACATCATAATCGACGCCGTGACTTCGGCTCGTAAGGGCGATCGGGACGACAAAGCCGATGCCAGCGCCAGTGGTATGAAGCGTATTTCCAATACTGGAGGAATGGACCTCCGTGCCGAAGAAAAAGACAATCAGGTAAAAGTTCATTCCGATTCCTGGAAACGTCCGGTCGACCTGACCATTAAAGTGCCGCAACGTTGCTCGCTAAAACTTAATACCATTAATAATGGCGAAATTACCGTAGATAATGTAACCGGTACCTTAGAAATATCGAATGTCAATGGTGCCATTCAGCTATCTAACATTTCGGGGTCGGCAGTCGCTAATACGGTAAATGGCAACCTGGTTGCTAGCTTTAAAACGATCGATAACGATGTGCCGATGGCATTCTCAACCCTGAACGGAACTATAGATGTAACGTTTCCGGCAACGCTAAAAGCAGCGGTTAAACTCAAATCGGATCAGGGTGATATCTACAGCGATTTTGATATTGATGTCGATAAAAGCCTGCCGAAATCATCTCGTTCGGAGAAGAACGGTATGTATCGGGTTACGGTTGAAGAGTGGGTGAAAGGCAAGATCAACGGCGGTGGTCCCGAAATGATGATGAAAAACATGCATGGGAATATCTATGTACGCAAGGCAAAATAAGAAAACTCGCTGAACGGCGCGCGTGGTTATCCAATTTGTGCTACCGTTTGGTGCGTTCTTTCGGCAGAGTAATACAAATAGCCCATCTGTCGCAGACAGATGGGCTATTTGTATTGAGTTTATTCTGGTAAGAGTCTGGTATATAATGGGCTATCTTTAAAATCTACTCCATAAAAAAAGAAAGCCGTCACGCAAATGGGTGGGACTTTCTGATTAAAACCTATGATGGTACACTATTATCGTTGAGCAGTAGACGGCACGTGTAATAGGCAGAATTCGCATTAAACCCTATCGATGGTGAGACCGTCTCCTTAGCCTGGTAGTTATTTTCGAGCATAACTTTCAATATGAAATGCTACTCTGAATGATATGATCAGTATTATACCGCAAAACAATAGAATTTTTTTAAGGGGATATGTTGCTGGATTAGCTAACTTTACCATTATATTAACAACTAAGTAACGTTAAGCATATGGTAACGACTTAGCTACTATGCGGCCACAACTCCTGAAAGTACCCCTGAAGTCTGAGCGTTCATTCAGTATCAGACAGGATACAGTTCCTTTTTTTTATAACCGCTGGCATTATCATCCGGAGGTTGAACTAGTGCATATTGAGGCTGGCAGCGGCACCCAGTTCGTTGGTAATAATATCCGAAATTTTGCGTCCGGCGAAGTACTACTAATTGGGTCAAACTTACCACATTACTGGCAATGTGATTCCGATTATTTCAGTACGCAGCACAACCGATTTGCGCAAGCTACGGTTGTCCATTTTCTGGCGAATTTTTGGGGAGATACTTTTCTGCTGTTGCCCGAAAACAGGGCAATCGCTCAGCTTCTGGAAAAAGCACAGCAGGGAATTCGCTTGTTTGGCGAGGCTCGTGAACAGGCCAAACAACTGCTTGCCGACATGCTGTTTGCCAGCGAGTCGAACGAAATGGGCACCAATCGTATCATAGCGCTCATACGGGTGCTGGCAATGCTGGCTCAGTCAGACGAAATCGAACTTTTATCGACCGCCAGTTATCCAATTCAGTTTGATGAAATCGATGACGACCGGATTAATCGGATATACGCCCATTCGACGGCTAATTATCAGCGCAAGATTTCTCTGGACGAAATTGCGGCTGTTGCCAATATGAACCCTAATTCGTTCTGCCGTTATTTTAAATCGCGAACGGGAAAATCTTATTCCTGGTTTCTGATCGAGTTGCGCGTAAATCTGGCTTGCAAACTACTGATAGAAGGGCGCTTAAGTATTGCTCAGGTGTGTTATGAAAGTGGTTTTAACCAGTTTTCGGGCTTCAATAAGTATTTTAAGCTGATAACGGGCAAAAGTCCCATTCAATACCAAAGAGCCTTCAGTAAGGTGCTTCAATAAGCCTTGGGAAATAACTTTAGGGCTTATTTTTTTCGACCCGATTCAAGTTTCAGCATGGCATCTGCATACCGGCTTCCCAGTTCCCGCGCCGATTTTGTGTCAAAATGAGTCTGATCGCCTTTGTCGGTTAAGCCAGAAGCATCAACGCAGGCCGAATAGGGAACAATTGTGGGCAGTTGGCGCAATAGGCTATTGATCTGAGAGGCATCGGGTACGTGCGAAACGTAAAAGTCGCCCAGTGTACCAACCACAACAGGCAGGCGCTCGTCATGAAATTCGGTTCGGAAGCGTTCTATTAGTTGCGTCACCTTTTTCTGATACGTGTTTGCCAGTTCGGGTTTGCTGTCGCTTTCGCCCTGATGCCATAAAATACCGTGTAGCGTTCCGGTTTGCTGAGCCGCATGGGCGCGGGCAATTGCTTCGTCGTATGGGTGGCTTTGGGTCTGGTCGTGGTAGCCACCCGGTTGCCACGAATCAATGGCCGATCCTCCTGCCGCAGCCGGAATTAACCCAATGAATACCGCCGTATCGGCTTCGGCCATTTTTTTGCCAAAAGTCAAACCAGGCCCTACTCCGATCACGTCTGGCTTGTCGAAATGCATCGGATCAGTTGCCGGAACCCATTTATTGTCGCGGGTGAGCATCCATACACGCGGATGAGGGACCTGATCAACAGGCTCGACCCGGCCCCGGCCAGCCATATTCGATTGCCCAGACAGCAAGTACAGATGAAATTTTTCGGATGGGAGGTTTGGCGGCAACGATACTTGTGCCAGCAGGGGCATACTCGCTACTACCCATGCAAGAAGCAGAGTCAATATTATTTTTGCCATATACTTCATCATTGCATGAGCCAGTGCAACTAAATACACCACTACTGTGCGTTAATGACTGGAATTAGTTTCTGTAATTCAGTAAAGCGATTTTCGTTTGTTCTTACTTCAGAAACTGGTATTTTTTTCAGTTCTTCAATTAAGACTTGCCCAACCAGTAGGCGCATATTCTTTTTGTCATCTGCGGGAATTACGTACCAGGGCGCATGTTCTTTTGCGGTTTCGTTGATACAGGTTTCATAGGCATCCTGATAGTCATCCCAGAATTTACGTTCTTCAACGTCTCCTTCTTCGAATTTCCAGTTTTTATCGGCCTCCTGAATACGGGAAATGAGCCGCTCGGCCTGTTCTTTTTTGGAAACGTGCAGATAAAATTTAACCGTCGGAAACCCATTCCGGTATAAATGTTTTTCCATATCCCGAATCACTTCGAAACGCTGTTTGAAAAGCTTGTCTATATCGTCCGTTGTTTTTTCGGGCAGGCGCTGGCTTTGGGTTAGAATTTCGGGATGGACCTTCGTTACTAATACTTCTTCGTAATAGGAGCGATTAAAAATGGCAACCATACCACGTTCGGGTAATTCGCGCCAGCTACGCCACAGGAAATCATGATCTAGCTCCTGATCTGTTGGCCGTTTAAATGAGTATACGCGTACACCAGCAGGGTTCGTACCCGTAAAGACATGCCGAATGGTGCCATCTTTACCAGCCGCATCCAGAGCCTGAAAGACAACAGTTAGCCCAAAGCGGTTATGGGCAAACATACGTTCCTGATATTTGTCGATTTCTTCGGCCTGATTCCGAAGTATCAGCTCATATTCAGACTCGTTTTCATAAATATCGTCCACTTTAGTAGGCGCTTTTTTGATTTTGAACGGCTTGTCGCCGTCGTAGCGGAATCGGTCGATGTCGAAATTTTTCACGGGATAAAAACGCAAACTTTACGTCAATCAGTTACGTTAACAGTATAGGATGATAACCGGAATAAAGGCAAATGGTTGTTATCGCTATCAATAACAAGCGTTACGCTGCCAAATATACTGTAATTGACAGATGCCCGGCATTCGTAAAAAAGCTTAAGAACCTGAATATATGAGTGCTAATCAATCTCCAAACCTCGAAAAAGCTACTTTCGGGACGGGCTGTTTCTGGTGTACAGAAGCGATGTATAACTCGCTGGACGGTGTTGTATCGGCCATTTCTGGTTACGAAGGTGGTCATAAAGCATACCCGACCTATAAAGAAGTCTGCACGGGCACAACTGGCCACGCAGAATGCGTGGAGGTTACCTTTGATTCCTCTATGATTACCTATCAGGAGCTTTTACAGGCCTTCTTCCGTAGCCATGATCCTACAACTCTTAACCGCCAGGGAGCTGATGTTGGTACGCAATATCGTTCGGTCATCTTCTATCATAATGATGAGCAGAAACGTCTTGCAGAAACTGCAAAAGACGAACTGAATAAAGCAGAGGTCTATGATAGCCCGATCGTAACAGAAATTAGTCCGGCCAGTACATTTTATGAAGCGGAGGCCTATCACCAAAATTATTTTGCTAATAATCCGAATCAGGGTTATTGCGCATTTGTGATTGCCCCCAAACTCGACAAATTCAGAAAGGTATTTAAGGAAAAGTTGAAACCTGCCGAGCAGGCCAGCAGCTAAGTTGGTTACATAAAGCCCCTGAACGGGGCTTTTTTTATTTATTCTGTTGTTTAACGAGGGAGGGGAAGCATTGCCATTGAGTCGGTAAAGTAGATAGCCATAGCGCTATTGGTGCCAAATTGGTATTGCACGTAGTGGGGGGCCGAAAGTTATTGTAGTGTTTCTGCACAGTTGCTCAGCGTAGGGAGCGTTTCGATAAAAGGCAATAGCGAGGCCGCACCTGGGTCTTTCAAGGCAGGGGAAACGTATTCAGGGAGGGACGTAGGAGATAATATTTTGCTATTAAATATATAGATTTTGTTGGTTGTAATTTTTATCAAAAAGGGTCAATACAATTCCATTAAAAACAAGGGCAAGTAGTGGTTGTTCGGAGCTAACATAAAAAAAATATGACAAAAAAAGGCTCTGAAGGCTTAGTTATTTATCACTATTAAATGTAATTAACTACGCTAAAAGCTGTTTAATTAAAATACGTTTGATACTGGCAGCTATACATGGGTTATCTCCGTTATTAGCATTAAATTACACGGTTAATAAGTATATTTTTTTATAGGAAGATTTAATGGGCAGTCTTGCCTGAGGTCTTTTTATAGGTAGGCTAATCTGGCAAACCAGTATACTTTTGTTTAGTAATTTTTACTTATAAATATGAATAATACAATTTTAGTACACGGTGAAAAAATAGACTAAACGTGTAAAATTTTGCAACGTAAACGAATATTTTGCGTACGGATTAAAGAATTGCTTAATCGCTAATTTATGAAACACGCATTATATTTATTTGTTTTTTTGCTCGTCGTTGCTGGTTGCAAGCACAACACAAACGACATTCCTACGCCTACTAACCCACTAACTTTTTCGGTACTTTCTGATTCCATATCTATAAATCCTTACGGATATACACCATTATCTGCATTAGTAAATTTCACCGGCCCCGTAGAGGGTAAAACATTCATTCGGGTTCGGGGCAAACATGGTTCAATTACCAATGTTGAGAATGTTTTTAATGACAAAGGCACTGCTCATTCCATACCAGTTATTGGCCTGTACGCAAATTATCTGAATACTGTTGATGTGCGACTACTCAATGACAGTGGCGATACATTAGCCGCCAGCACGCTTACGATTCAGACGGGCGATTTGCCCCCTAACATGCCAACCGCAATTACGGCCAGTGCTTTTGATGAAAGTAAGGTTACGCCAGGTCTGGTTCTGGTCAGTAACTATTCTGACCGGGATACGGGTAGTCCCTCTACGCCTTTCCTGATGGATGCCTATGGCGATATTCGCTGGGTATTAGACTACCGAAACCACAGTCAGTTGAAAACGCTTAGTTATGACGATGGCATTGAACGACTAAGAAATGGTAATTTCTTTTTTGGGGATATTAATAGCTCTGCGGTATATGAAGTTGATCTGTTAGGGAAGGTCGTTACTAGCTGGAGTTTACAAGGCTATTTATTCCATCATAACGTTATTGAAAAGCCAGACGGCAATTTTATACTAACGGCCACTAAGCCCGGAAGCATGGGCCTTAGTGGCATAGAAACTATCGAGGACTATGTAATAGAAGTAGACCGTAAATCGGGGCAAGTTCTCAATGAATGGGATCTTAAACAGTCGCTCGATGAGCAGCGAACGGCTTTATCTGCAAGTCCTTTTGTAACGGCTAATGATTGGTTCCATGGAAACTCTGTAGTTTACGATTCAACCGATAATACAATTATTGTTTCGGGACGCCATCAGGGAGTTGTTAAACTGGACTATCAAAATCAGATTAAGTGGATTTTAGCAGCCCATAGAGGATGGGGTACAAACCGGCGCGACGAAGATCTGAACCAGTATTTATTACAGCCGCTTGATGCCAATGGTGTTGCTATCACAGATCCAGAAGTACTCGATGGTTCGAAAATTAGTGCTGACTTCGAGTGGAACTGGTATCAACACAGTAATATTCAACTGCCTAATGGCGATGTAATGGTATTTGATAATGGCGACATACGCGAATACGATAGCGGGGCCAGTCGGTATAGCCGGGCTGTTTCTTACAAGATAGACCCTGTTAAAATGACGGTTCAGCAAACCTGGGCCTATGGAAAAGAGAGAGGGTTAGAAACATATTCGCAGATTATAAGCAGTGTGCAGTATTTAGGCCAATCGAACCATGTTGTGTTTGCACCCGGCTATCAGGTGGAGAATACTACGGGTAAAGGCGGAAAAGTGGTGGAGATTGATATGAAAACCAAAGAGGTCGTTTCTGAGATCAGTATATCGGCCGCTAATTTGTGGGGATTTCACCGGGCCAAGAAGATGAGCGCTTACCCAGGCACACTGTAAGCGAACATTGCTGCCTGTTCGGGATACCGTAAGGCAAATCGAATCGAAAAACGCCAGTCTAAGTAAGGCTGGCGTTTTTGTTTACCTTTATGAGAAGAAACCAACAGGTTTCTGCAAACAAAGAGGGCTGGCCACAACAAGCGTTGCATCTGAACACTCAATTTTATAGGAGTGGTTAAAATCACGGCTGAATGTTATAGCCAGAAAATTTGATCTTTCCTGTTGGTAGAACGTACTGCTTTTCGATAAATAGGAGTAATTAAACCCTCAGGTTAATGGTCGAATAAATTCATTTTGTTCTATTGGGTAAATAGGAAAAATGACTGCTAAATTCACAATTATTCGCCTTACCGCTTGCTCAAACATCGGTAAAAACCAGCTACTGACAAACGAGCTAAATCAGGGAAGTATATGAAATAATAGAGATATAAAAATCTGATTTGCAGATGATTAGCCCTCTTGCCGAAGTGGGTGAGCAGTTATTGAAAAAAACGCCTTATTACCGATTAATAAGAGCCTAAACAGGGGTATTTGCTCGGCCAAACGAATATACTTTAATTTGTTTCCAGTTTTACATAAATCAGTTGTACCACATGAAAAAAATTCACTTTTCGATTCTGTTCGTCATAGCTCTCCTGGCCAGTACTCAGTCGTTTGCTCAAATGGCCATTGATAAGGGCACGAAATTTATTAACCTCGGTATCGGCGTAGGCGGATACGGGTATTACACCGGTGGAGGTGGCATTGGGCTGAATGCTGCTGCCGACTTTGGTGTGACGAAAAACATCACCGTAGGTGCTGTTGCCGGTTATAGAAGTTATGGAAGCGTAGCATCTTATAGCTATCATTCATTCGATATTGGTGCTCGTGGTTCTTATCACTTCAACGAACTTCTCAATTTAGGCACAGATAAAGCCGATTTGTATGCTGGCTTAGGTCTTTCATATTTTTCGTTTTCATATGGTGGCTATCTAGACAATTATGGTACCGTATATGTGCCTATTCACATTGGTGGTCGTTATTTTTTCAGCGAGAACATCGGAGGCTTTGCTGAACTAGGTTCAAGTCTGGCAACGCTTAAATTAGGGGTAACCTTTAAATTCTAAGGAATTCGCATTGGTGATAAGGGCAGATCGAAACAATTCGATCTGCCCTTTTTTTATCAATTACTGGCTACTTCCCGAAGGCTTTTTATGCCCATATTCCAAAGAATGAAAGAATAAATATCGGCCGTTGTTTCTATATTCTTTTTGGTATTGCTGGCGCCATGTCCCGAATTGGTGTCGATCCGAATCAGCACCGGATTAGGGCCTTTATATACCTCCTGCAACGTGGCCGCATACTTGAACGAATGCGCCGGAACCACCCGGTCGTCGTGGTCGGCAGTTGTAATTAAAGTAGCCGGATAGTTAATACCCGCTTTCAAATTATGCAAGGGCGAATAAGCATGTAATGCCTTAAATTCTTCAGCATTATCACTGCTGCCATAATCGGCAATCCAGTTCCAGCCAATTGTGAATTTGTGGAAACGAAGCATATCCATAACGCCCACCTGCGGAATGGCCACCCGAAACAAATCGGGCCGTTGGTTCATAACGGCTCCTACAAGTAAGCCACCATTCGACCCACCCTGAATAGCCAATTTGGCCGGGCTGGTGTATTTCTGGGCAATCAGGTATTCGGCTGCGGCAATGAAATCGTCGAACACATTCTGTTTTTTGAGCTTCATGCCCTGTTCGTGCCATTTTTCGCCATATTCGCTGCCTCCACGCAGGTTAGCCTGCGCATAAACGCCACCCTGTTCGAGAAAAGGAATACGCAATGGACTGAATGCCGGAGGAAGACTAATATTGAATCCGCCATAGCCATATAACAGGGTTGGGTTTGTGCCATCGAGTTTAAGGCCCTTCCGGTAGGTCAGGAACATAGGCACTTTGGTGCCGTCTTTGCTGGTATAAAAAACCTGCTTTGTCTCGTAATCGGTTGGTTTGAAGTCGACCTCGGGTGCTCGGAAAACGGTGCTTTTGCCGCTGGCAATATCGTAGCGGTAAATAGTGGGTGGAAACGTAAAGGACGTAAAGGTGTAAAATACAAATTTATCGTCTTTTTCGCCCCCAAATCCGCCTACAGAACCAATAGCGGGCAGTTTAACCGTACTTTCGGGTTTGCCAGCATAATTGAATACCTGCACCACCGACGTTACATCCTTCGAGTATTCAACAAATAACTTATCGCCGGCTGCGCTAACACTGTTTTCGGCAATGGGGTCAGACTTTTCGGCAATGAGGGTGGCGAATGACTTCTTTTTTGTATCAAAGGCAATTACTTTACTATTCGGCGCTTTCTCATTCGTTAAAATCAACAGTCGATCATTGTCGTTATCCACAACGCCATAGCTGAAGTCGGTAACGTCTGCAATAACCGGAGAAAAGGAGTTCGACCCCGATTTTGAATCGATATAGAATAGGGCATTGCCATCTTTCCCTTTTCCGCGATCGCTTACACTGAGCAGCAGAAACCGCTCGTCGTCGGTGGTGCTGGCTATATGAAAGCGCTGCGGATTCTTTGGATCTTCGTATACGAGCCGGTCGGCCGATTGGGGTGTGTTGAGTGTATGGTAAAATACCTGGTGATTTTCGTTTTTAGATGCCAGAGCGCTGCCTTCTGGCTTCGGGTAGCGGCTATAGTAAAACCCATTGCCCTGCCAGGCCGCGCCCGATACTTTTACCCATTCGATTTTTTCGGGCAGATACTGCTTCGTGGCCAGGTCCATGATCTGGTATTCCTGCCAGTCAGATCCACCTTTCGATAAGCCCACAACGGCATAGTTCCCGTTTTTAGATAGGGAAAAAACGCCAAGCCGTGTCGTTCCATCGGTCGACAGTTTGTTCGGGTCGATCACAAGTTCTGGCGTACCGTCGAGTCCTTTTTGCCGATACAGGACCGATTGATTTTGCAGCCCATCGTTCTTTGAGAAGTAGAACCAGTCGCCTTTTCGGCGGGGAGCAGAGTATTTGGGATAATTATAAACCTCTTCGAGCCGCTGCTGAAGTTGCCCCCGGTACGGAATTTGCGACAAATAGTCGAACGTAACTTTATTTTCGGCTTTTACCCATTCGGCGGTTTCGGCCGAGCGGTCGTCTTCGAGCCAGCGATAAGGATCGGCTACCGTGGTGCCGTGATAAGTATCGGTTTGGTCGGTTTTTCGGGCTTTAGGATAAACCAGAGAACCATTTGTCTGGGCTGCGGCTACCGACGAACTGAGCATAAGCGACAATCGGATTAGATGAATGAAACGCATACAATATGAAGTGGTTGACGAGGTTTAGTGGAGGTAAATTCTTACGAAGAACGCTTCGGTATGCGGTAAATGCAAGTAGTTTGCTAAGAATATAGGGCTGATAATTACGGTGGTAAACTAACTGTTAGCTCGTTTTGGATGTCGGAGTAGCCAGTTCACTCAAGCAGTATTCGTTACTTTCCTATTTGGAAATTCGGAAAATACTTACCTCATTTACAGTTGCTTGTCTTAACCTTCCTTTGTCCAATGATTCGATTGTTACTCAATGCAGCCATATGTCTGGTGTGCCTGTGGGGTGCGTGGAATCAATGTGCATGGGCGCAAGGTCTTCGGTCATTTTCGCCCAATTTCCGGCTTAGTCATATCAGTGTAGAAAACGGTCTGACGCAGGGCTCGGTCTATTATATGCTGAAAGATAGCCGAAATTTCCTGTGGTTCGGAACGCAGGATGGGCTTAATCGATACGATGGGCATCATTTTCGGACGTATCGACCCATTGTTGGCGAACATGGCGTACCGCAGCCCGGCGCTATTCGGGGTATTAATATTTTCGGAATCGTTGAAGATACTGATGGCAATTTGTGGGTCGGCACAGAAGAAGGGCTAAATCGATATGATCGAGCCCGCGACCGGTTTGATTGCTTTTTTGCAACTGGCCCGGATAGGCGTCCGATCGTTAGTCGTACAATGCCGTTTTTTGCCGATAAAACGGAACTACTTTATTTAAGCGATGTAGAGGGCTTGGTTCGGTTCGACTACCGAAATCATCGGAAAACCATTCTATCGTCGGCCCTTCACCCTCCCAAAGAATATGATTTGCCAAGTTCAACGGTTCGAACGGTAGATGGTGATATCTGGCTCCATGCACCCAAAGGCATAATACGCTATAATCTTCAGACCCGAACTGTTTCTTCGTATTTCAGCAATCGGCCCGATAACCGATTTGGCTCCGAACAAACCATCTTTTCCTTTTTTATCGATGCCAGCCATATTGCCTGGCTTGGCACCAGCAACGGACTAATCTGGTTCGATTATGAGCACAATACGTTTCTGAATTATGATAAGTTGGGAAATCAGCCACTAGGAACGGTTTATAGCATTGCTCCCGATCAGAGGGGGCAGCTTTGGCTTGGTACGCAGCATAATGGCGTTGTTTATTTCGATAAACGGTCGCGGCTATTTGGGCAGGTTAATAATTCAATTGATGGCTTGCATCGGTTAAGTGAGTTTGAAGTACGCAGAATTTATGCCGACAATTTAGGTATTATATGGGCCAATGTTGATCCCGATGGGCTAGTATGTATTGTACCAGATGCCTTTCTGTTCAACGGCCTTACCAAACGGCAGTCGGCCGACAACTTACCGCCCGATCAGAAGCTGAGTAGTTATACAATACGAGGGTTTCTGGAAGAACGTTTTGATCGGCTCTGGATCGTAACCGGCGATGGCATCAATGTGTTGGACCCGCGTACGAATCGCATTGTTCAACGGTACCTGACAAGCCCGCAATTGGCTCAGGAATCGGCCAATAAACTTGTGCGATCAGTATACCGCGATCCGCAACGACGGATATGGATTGGAATACGGGGTGGAGTAATGGCATTTATGCCTAAAACACAATCCTTTGAATCCATTCTATTTCCCGCCGGCTTTAGTCAGGTTACCGACAATTATGTGCGGAATATGGTCAGCATAAACGATAGTACGCTGATTACGGCTACTGAAGATGGCCTGTATGCTCTTTCAACAACTCGCCGAAAGTGGTCGAAGCGGCCCGATCTGGCCAGCCAAAACATATTTAGTGTATACTTTGACTCGGTTGCCCGGCAATTTTGGGCAGGAACCTATCTCAACGGGTATTATTGCTACCAGGTGCCCGACAAGGTGAATGCGCCCTGGACATTGGTTCGATCTGGGCTGAAAGGAAGTATGGTTTTGCATATCAGACCCGATACAATTCGGAAAACAATGTGGCTTTCAACAGACCGTGGGCTGGCAGCGTTAAAACCTGCTTCGGGACGGATAAAGCTCTATACAGATCAACAGGGGTTGGCCAACTCGTTTGTATACGGCTCTTTATCAGATGCCCAGGGGTATGTATGGGTGAGCACCAACCGTGGGCTTTCGAGACTTGACCTGACAACACAAACCATCAAAAACTTTACCCTGAGCGATGGCTTACAGGGTAACGAATTCAATGGTAATGCCTTTGCCCGATTAGCGAATGGCGAAATGTTTTTTGGCGGAGTAAACGGGTTTAATCGGTTTCGGCCCGATTTATACCACAACTCATCGTTTGGTCCAACGGTACATATTTATTCATTAGCCATTAATGAAGAGCCTTTTTCCCAGGATCGGTATGTAGGAGAAGCCGATCATATTGAGCTGAACTATAGCCAGAATACGCTATCGATGGAGTTTGCCGCCCTTGATTTTTTCAGTAATGGTCAAAATACCTACCAGTATCAACTGACCAATTATGATGACCAATGGGTATCGGCAGGCGAAAAAAATTATGTTCGTTATGCCAATTTGCCGCCGGGCGATTATGTGTTTCAGGTTAAGGCCGCCAACCGCGATGGGCACTGGAGTAGTCGGATTCGAAAACTGGCTATTCACATTAAGCCTCCTTTCTGGCAAACCCTTCCCTTTAATGCGCTTATGGCTTTATTGCTGGGCCTGGCAACATTTGCGTGGATTCGCCAGCGCGAAAATTCAATTCGGAAACAGGAGGCCGATCGGTTACGGCTGGCTTACGACATTCAGGAACAGGTCAAGAAAGACATTGCCCGCGATTTACACGACGAAATTGGTACACGTCTGGCAACGCTCAAGCTCTATACAACTCGTCTGGTGCAATATATCAGTGAAACGCCCGCCGAAGTAACGGGCCTTACGGGGCAGGTCGATATGGCAGATAATTCGAGTATACGAATCTTGAAAGACAACATCTTCGCCCTGATCAATACTACCATCAGCGATGTCCGTAATCTGCTCAGAAAACTAAACCCACAAACGCTGGAACGCTATGGCTATGTGGCGGCAGTAGAAGAACTCTTCTCCCGAATTAATGCAACGGGTTCAATCAGTATGCAGCTAACGTTGGTTAATGCACCCGGCGAACCTCAGACAATGACCGAGGAGTTACTTACTGACGGGCACAGTACAAATAAGACCTTAAAAGATCGTTTGCCGACAGATATGGAGGTTCTGCTGTATCGGATTACGCAGGAACTGGTTAGTAACTCACTAAAACATGCCAATGCACACCAGATCGACCTTTATATTCATGGACAGCCCGAGCGGCTGCTCATCACCTATTCTGACGATGGCAATGGGTTTGATTATGACCGGGTCCGCGAAAAAAGTACTGGCCTTGGTATAGGAAGTATAGAATCGAGGGTCGCTATTCTGAATGGTAAAATCAATTGGCAAACGCAGGTTGGCCAGGGAATACGTGTGCAGATTGAGTTGCCAATTGGTCAGCCTAAAAAGCGACGATTCGGACAATTGTTCACATAATAGCGGTTCGCCAGGCATAGCTTGCGGATAAAGTTCGATCTCAATCAACTTTCTACTTAATTTCGCAGTAGAACATACCATCATTCATGTCTACATTCCTGAAATGGGCCTTATTGTTCATAGGCTGGCCTCTTTTCGCTACTGCACAACTTCAACTTTCGCATCCGATGGCTCGGTTGGTCGTACAGCGCGGTGCCGACGGCAATGGCCATATCTATTTATCGGGGAGGTTCACCGGCGCAGTAGATCGGGTAGAGGCTCAGCTAACACCGGTCGTTACTGGCCAGGGAACGGCTACGAACTGGCAAGTGGTGCAGAGCAACCCTGCCGATAATATTTTTTTGGGGTACGTAACGGCAACTGGTGGCTGGTATGTGTTAACCGTACGGACAATAGTTAATAATGCAGTTGTTGAGCAGGCCAGCGTCCAGCCCGTGGGCATTGGCGAAGTGTTTGTAACGGCAGGGCAGTCAAATTCGCGCGGGCTTGGCATTGGCGATAATGATCTGGGAACCAATACCGATCGGGTCAACGCTATCGATTCAATAAATCATTCCTATCCGCCCGGTGCGCAGGCGTTGGTTTCGTCAGGCGATCCAATGCCGGTGCCTGTATTTAAGGCGCTTACAGCCGGTAGACGGATTTTTCCAATGGCCGAAAGTTCGTGGGGATGGGGCGAATTGGGCGACTATATCGTTAACCGTTATAATGTTCCGGTAGCGTTCTATGTAGCTGGCTGGGATGGCTCAACGGCCGAAAACTGGTATAATACGGCCAACGGTATACCAACCTGCAACCGGTACTATTGTGTCGAGAACTGGCCAAATTTACAGCCATATACTAACCTTAAGAACATACTGCACTACTATAACTCTATTGCGGGCATTCGGGCGGTGCTTTGGCATCAGGGCGAAGCCGAATACAGTTTCCCTGATGGCACCACCAGCATTCCATATTATTACGACCGGTTGGTAAATGTCATTCAGAAATCGAGACAGGACTTTGGTGGGCGAAATATTCCCTGGATGGTGGCTAGAGCCTCATTCGATGGTACGGATTTTCGCCCCGATGTGGTTACTGAACAACAACGCGTGATTGACACGCAGGGGCTGAATGTGTTTCAGGGACCCTATAACGATACAATCGTGAACCGGAACGCCGGACAAGTCGATGTTCATTTCAAAAACAGTATACGACCGGCTGTTCATCCTGCCTATTATCTGAACCCGAATTCTATTCCGGCCGGAATGGGGCTTTCGCGGTTTGCCCGGAACTGGAACAACAGCCTTACCAACAGTTTTTTCCAGAATGCACAGCCAATTACCCCCACACAATTTGCCATAACAGGCAACATTGCCAACTATGTTTATCCGGGCGATACCATTGAGGTGGCGTTTGCAACGCTTGGTTCTTTTGCGGGCGATAACCAGTGGCAGGTGCAGCTTCTTGATTCGGCAGGGCATTATAAAGCCATGCTTGGTAGTGGTTTAACCAGCCCTATTTCGGTTAAAATTCCGGATACGCTTAGTATGGGCAGCCGCTTTCAGCTACGGGTAGTGGCTACCTCACCGTTTCTGCCTGCTGTGCCTTCTAACCTTTTTCAGACCAGTATCCTGGCCAACACGGCCGATTTGAGTCTGGCAATGGGTGCATCTCAGCGAACACCTGATGTTAACTCGCCTATGACAATAAGTCTTGTTCTGAAAAACGACGGCCCCGGCCGGGCTAAAAACGTGATTGTTCGTGATCGGTTACCAGCTAATCTGTCTTTTGTGTCGGCCAACGGACTTACTGCCAACGGAACAGAATTGACTAGTCAGGCCATCACACTGCCGGCCGGTGCCAGCCAGCAGTTTAGCTTTGTTGTACAACCTACGGCTGGCGGCACCTATCAAAATGCGGCAGAGGTGGCACAGGCAACCTCTATCGATCCCGATAGTCAGCCCAATTCAGGAACGGGCGATGGCCAGGACGATGTAGCCGGACTCGACTTCCGGACAAAACAATCGGGATCGGGTCTTTATGCTTCGCCAAATCCCAATCAGGTACCTTTACCTGCTGTGATCAGTAATCAACCTGCTCCCGATCCTAACAAAGCGGATGTTAGCCTGAAAATTAGTGTCGATAACCGAACCCCGGCATTGAACGATATTGTGACCTATACTCTAACGCTTTCCAATGCTGGAGGGCTGGATGCGCTGGTTCTTAATGTAGTTGCTTACCTTCCTGCTGGCCAGACCTTTGTACCGGGCGACGACTTTACGGTTGGCAATGGGGGTGTTTCCAGCGGCATTAATGGCTTACCGCCCAACACCAGCAAAACATTGCGCTTTAAAGCCAAAGCAACTGCCGTTGGCTACGGCGTTTGTTCGGCGCAGATTTCGGCTGCTACTCGTCCCGATCCGGATTCTACACCTGGCAATGGTGTTGCCAATGGCGAAGACGACACATCGCAGGTAGATGTGCGTGTCCGATGAATCTGTAGCTCGTAAAAAATGAAATTTCGCCAACCCGCGAAAGTCTCGTCAGAATAGTGGTGAGACTTTCGCGGGTTTTGCCTTTTCTAAGAACAAATGTGATCTATTGAGTTATAATCTGACATAGTTCGTTTATTCGCTGGCCATGAGAACGCAATGGTTTATTCTGGGCGCAATTGGTATCACCGCTATAGCGATGCTGTCGGCGTTTCTTGGTGTATTCGAACACCGGGTAGATTACAATACTCAGGTTAAACCACTCCTGAATAAAAATTGCATTGCCTGTCATGGGGGGGTAAAAAAAGCATCTGGCTTTTCGCTCTTGTTCCGACATGAAGCCGTAGCACCGGCTAAATCGGGCAAACCGGCCATTATTCCGGGCGATGCCGACGCCAGTGAAATGATTCGGCGGTTGACTCTTTCCGATCCGGAAGAGCGGATGCCGCTGGAACACCCACCGCTTAAGCCCGATGAAATAGAAACGCTCCGCAAATGGATTGATCAGGGGGCCGAGTGGGGAGACCATTGGGCATATCAGCGGGCTGAACGGCCCGACGTGCCGAAAATTGGCACGTTCTGGAGTCGGTTGGGTATTTCAGAAAATGACGAAACCCAATGGGCAACTAACAAAATCGACCTCTTTATTCTCGATAAACTAAAAACCGAACAGCTAAAGCCATCAGCCGAAGCCGACCGACCCGCCCTAATTCGGCGGTTGTCGCTCGATTTGACAGGTTTGCCGCCTACCGAACAGGAAGTAGTTGCTTTTGTGGGCGATAAATCACCGGATGCTTACGAGAAAGTGGTCGACCGCTTACTAAAATCACCGGCTTATGGCGAGCGATGGGCTGGTATGTGGCTCGATCTGGCACGCTATGCCGATACGAAAGGCTATGAGCGCGATGGTGGCCGTAAAATCTGGCGCTATCGTGACTGGCTGATTAAAGCCTTCAATGACGATAAGCCATTCGATGAGTTTACGGTTGAACAACTGGCGGGCGATTTACTGCCTAATCCAACTGATGATCAATTGGTGGCAACGGGTTTTCATCGCAATACGATGAACAACGATGAGGGCGGCACGCAGGACGAAGAGTTTCGGGTGGCGGCCGTGCTGGATCGGGTCAATACCACCTGGGATGTCTGGCAGGGCACGACGTTTGCCTGCGTACAGTGTCATAGCCATCCTTACGATCCGTTCGTGAATGAGGAATACTATAAGTTCATGGCGTTTTTCAACAATGCGCGCGACGAAGACGTAACCAGCGAAACGCCAACTCTTCGCTTCTATAAGCCTGATGATTCGCTGAAGGTGCAGACGATGCGGCAATATGTTCTTGCGCACGTAGCAAGCCCGAAGCAAGCTCAAACTCAGGCCGATTTTTTCACGAAGCTGGTCCGTACAACCGAACCTAAAATTAACTCGCACGACTTCGATCAGCTCGTTAATGCATCGCTGCTCGATGCCAAGTATTTTGGTTTTCAGGATAAAGGATCGGCCCGGATCAAAAACGTGACTTTAACCAATCGTCCTCGGTTATTGATTGCCTGGGGCACCAACGCGCCTGACGCCGTTGTAACCTTCCGGCAAGATAAGCTGGATGGTCCTATTCTGGCTACAATACCAGTGCCCAAAACCGGTAATGCCTGGAATGATACGATTCAGATGATTCCGCTGCCGATTGTGCAGGGTAAGCATAACATCCATATTTCGCTGGTTAGCCCAACAAAGCCTAAGGAGTGGGTGCAAATTAAATGGGCGTCATTTTTGCCAATTATGCCCGGTCAGCCGCAAAATGCCATCGGCGATCAGGAAAAAATGCTGGTCGATTTGCTGAATGCCGACGCGGAACAAACGCCAATTATGCTCGATGGTGCGGGCGATCTGGCTCGTGAAACGCGGGTATTTCAGCGTGGTAACTGGCTCGTTAAAGAGAAACCCGTTACGCCAGATGTGCCCAAATCCTTCCCGGCTATGGACGCGAAACTGCCCAAAAACCGACTGGGATTAGCGCGCTGGATGGTCAGCCGCGAACACCCGCTAACGGCTCGGGTTGCGGTAAATCGGTTCTGGGAGCAGTTGTTTGGAACCGGTATTGTTGAAACCGTTGAAGATATGGGTACGCAGGGAATTCCTCCAACTCATCGTGAACTGCTCGATTATCTGGCCGTTGAGTTCATGGAAACAGATCATTGGAGTGTTAAGAAACTGCTGAAAAAGATGGTCATGTCGTCGACCTATCGGCAGCGCTCGGAGGTGTCGGCGGAGTTATTGGCTAAAGATCCATTCAACAAATGGCTGGCCCGTGGACCGCGCGTGCGGTTGTCGGCCGAAGCTGTTCATGATCAGGCGCTGGCGGTTAGTGGCTTGTTGAGCAAAAAAATGTACGGACCGAGCGTAATGCCCGTTCAACCCGATGGCATCTGGCAATCGCCCTATGATGGTGCTACCTGGACCCAGAGTACGGGCGAAGATCTGCACCGGCGAGCTTTGTATACGTATTGGAAACGAACAGCGCCCTATCCGTCAATGATTACCTTCGATAGCCCCAGCCGGGAGTTTTGCCAGTTGCGACGCCTTCGGACCAATACACCACTACAGGCACTCGTAACGCTTAACGACCCGGTTTATGTAGAAGCCGCTCAGTGTCTGGCTGAGTATATGCAACAACAGGCAAAAACGCCAGCCAAACAGATACAGGCTGGGTTTAGACGGGTAACGTTGCACGGTCTGTCTCAAAAAAAACTGGCCGTTCTTACCCGGTTATACCGAAATGCAGAGCAACACTACCGGCAAAAACCGGATGAACTAAAGCGATTCATGGCGCGGGCCGATGCTACACCACAACAAGCTGCATTGACCCTAACGGCCAATACGATACTGAATCTGGATGAGGTGATTACGAAAGAATAAAGTCTATGAACAAGCTTCTGAACGAATTTCAACAGGCCGCTGCTCAGCGCGAAACCCGGCGGCATTTTCTGCATACCTGCTCCACCGGTTTAGGCGCTATGGCACTTGGTTCGATGCTGGGCGGCTGTGGTTTTTTCGATAAAACATCTTCTCAATCTGTAACAGGCGCTACAACGGCCTTATCCGGCGAACCAACCGCTCCACATCCGTCGCAGTATTTGCCGAAGGCGCAACGGGTTATTTACATTCATATGGCGGGTTCGCCGAGCCAGTTGGAGCTTTTCGATTATAAGCCCGAACTGGCTAAGTATCATGGGAAAGATTGCCCGCAGGAATTGCTCGAAGGCAAAAAGTTTGCTTTTATCCGGGGTGTTCCGAAAATGCTTGGTCCGCAAGGAAAGTTTGCTCAATATGGCCAGTCGGGGGCCTGGGTGTCGGATTATCTGCCGCATTTGCAGGGTGTAGTCGATGAGGTAACGTTTCTGAAAGCGATGCACACCGATCAGTTTAACCATGCACCAGCGCAGTTGCTGATGCATACGGGTAGCCCGCGATTGGGCAGGCCTAGTATGGGGTCGTGGGTTACGTATGGACTTGGAACCGAAAACGATAATTTGCCTGGCTATATCGTTCTGGCGTCGGGAGGTAAACAGCCCGATGCGGGCAAGTCGATCTGGGGAAGCGGTTTTCTGCCAACGGTGTATCAGGGCGTTCAGTGTCGTACGGATGGCGATCCGGTACTGTATGCGTCGGATCCGGCCGGAATAGATCGGGACATGCGTAAACAAACGATTGAGGCTATTAATCAGATCAATCAGCAGCAGTATGAAGATGTGAAAGACCCCGAAGTACTAACCCGGATTGCGCAGTATGAACTGGCCTTTCGAATGCAAATGTCGGTTCCCGAAGCGATGGATATCAAGAGCGAACCACAGTACATTCTCGACAGTTATGGTGTCAATCCGAACGAAGGCTCATTTGCCCGGAACTGTTTGCTGGCCCGGCGGCTGGTGGAACGCGGAGTACGGTTTGTGCAGTTGTTCGACTGGGGTTGGGACACCCACGGAACCAGTGCCGATGGGGCCATTGAAATTGGTCTTCGAACCAAATGTAAAGAGTCGGATCAGGCTGTGGCGGCTTTATTGAACGACTTAAAACAACGCGGGTTGCTCGACGATACACTGGTTGTGTGGGGGGGCGAATTTGGACGAACACCCATGCAGGAAAACCGAGACGGACAGGTATTACCCTTCATGGGGCGCGATCACCACCTCGATGCGTTTACGGTCTGGATGGCTGGTGGCGGTGTCAAACGTGGCTTTTCGTACGGAGAAACCGACGATATTGGCTACTACGGCGTAAAAGATCAGGTGCATGTTCATGACCTACAGGCCACGATTCTGCATTTGCTTGGTTTCGATCATACTAAACTTACCTATCAGTTTCAGGGGCGGCCGTTCCGACTGACCGATGTGGCCGGAAAAATCATAAAACCGGTTCTGGTCTGAACCATTTGGGCGTAACGCGAGCTTTTCTCCGTAAGAAATAATCAGTACGAGCCTTATTGTTCGTGTTTTGCTTGCTTATGCCACGTGTTTTTCTGCTCCACGGTTATGTGGAAGATCCAACGATCTTCGATCAGCTTGTGCCTTTATTGCCGCAATCGGATTTCACCCGAATCGACCTGGCCGACGAATGTCAGCACTGGAAGCCGACGGGAAAGATCAATGTGCAGAAAGTAGCTGAGTACTTAGTCAACCGCTATGCAATTACGGCCAATGATCTATTAATCGGTCATTCGATGGGTGGCTGGATTGCTATCTACATCAAACAATTGACACAGGCAACGGTAATTCAGATTTCGTCGTGGACCGATCAGAGAAAGATTCGTTTACCTACTCACAATCTGAGTATTCTGAAATTTTTGCTGTTTTCAGGTGTTACGCAGAGCCGGCCGTTACTACGGTTTTTTCAGAAGCAATATCCGTTTCCAGAGTCTTTCGAGTTGTACAAGAACCTGATGGAAGGAATGCGACAGATGAATCGTGGGTATCTATACTGGCAACTACAAATTCTATTTGCCGAGGCCCCGCACTTAACCGTATCGCCCGACCTGCGCATTCATACCCGCCGGGATAGCATCATTGCCCGCCCCAACGAACCCTATACCGAAGTCCCCGGTGATCATTTCAGCCTGGTTTTTCATCCGAAGGAAGTAGCAGAGGCCGTCCGAACCGGGATTTATATGATTTAGCTGACTGACTTTGATTTTGTTTGATTATAAGCGCTTCTTTGAAGCGAAACAAAATCAAAGTCAGTCAGCTAAATCATATAAATCCCGGTTCGGATTACTCCAACACCTTCGGTACTTCGAAAAACTGCTCGTCATGTTGAGGGGCGTTGGCGAGTGCCTGTTCGCGGGGGAGGTGATTGGCTACTACGTCGTCGCGCAGGACGTTGGTTTCAGACGAAATATGGGTTAATGGTTCAACGCCGGTAGTGTCCAGCTCGTTGAGTTGCTCCATCCAGGTCAATACGCCGTTCAAACTGTTGAGCAAGTCGGCTTCTTCTTCAGGACGTACTTCGAGCCGGGCCAGATGGGCAATTTTATGTAAGGTCTCGTGGTCTACTTTCATGGCAAATAGAATAAATAAGTATAACGCCTTAAGCAATTACAGTTTGTTTACTCGTCAGTTCAGCGTCAATAATTCGGTAGGTTTCTTCTTTTAGCCACTCTACATTTTCCTGAGTTAGTCCAGCCGTTGCGATAGGAGGGTGAATCACGGCCCGGAGCGGATACCAATGGAACCGAACTTTTTTTGTGTCGGGTAAAATCTTGTAGTTATTCAGCAAGGTGATTGGAACAACAGGCACCTGCTGCTGAATGGCCATAATAAACGCGCCGTCTTTGAACGGATGATGCATTTTAGGCGGATGCTTAGCCCGAATACCGCCTTCCGGGAAAATCATGATACTGCGCCCTGCTGCCAGCGTTCGAATCGATTTTGCCAGCGAATAAGCCCGACTGTTTGGCTGGTCGCGATCGACCTGCACGTGTAGTTTGGCGAACATATAGCCCAGTAGCGGAATGTGCTTAACCTCACTTTTGCCAACAAAGGCGTAATAGTTTTTCACAATTACGCCCATTGCGGCAATGTCCAGATACGAAAAATGATTTGCACAGAACACATACACCTGTTCCGGATCGGGTTTATAGCGGTAATCTACCCGAATAGGCATACCAATACCGAAGAAAAATAACCGTCCCCAGATATAATTGACCTTATGCGCCCACGGTTTCCATTCGTCGCGCTGCAAAAAGACATACTGTACCGGAAATAGAATCAGATACAGTAGTACAAAATAAATAGCGCACCAAATTGTATATAATAGTTGCATAAGGTGTCTGAACCGGGATTTATATGATTTAGCTGATTTTGTTTGATTTGTTTCGCTTCAAAGAAGCGCTTATAATCAAACAAAATCAGCTAAATCATATAAATCTTGGTCAGTGTTTAAAATGTCTTACACCGGTCGTAACCATCGCCAGCTCGTGCTCATTGCAGTAATCGATCGAATCCTGGTCGCGGACCGATCCGCCGGGTTGCACAACGGCCGTAATACCTGCCTGACTGGCAATTTCAACACAGTCAGGAAAGGGGAAAAACGCGTCGGAAGCCATTACTGCGCCTTGCAGATCGAAACCAAACGACCCCGCTTTCTCAATTGCCTGCCGTAGTGCATCTACGCGGGAGGTTTGCCCAACTCCACTGGCCAGCAACTGATCTTTCTTGGCCAGCACAATCGTGTTCGATTTAGTATGCTTGCAAACCTTTAAGGCAAATTCGAGGGCCTGCATTTCGGCATCGCTGGGCGCTTTTGTCGTTACAACCTTAAACTGGGCGGTTGTTTCGGTCTGATTGTCTTTATCCTGCTCCAATACGCCGTTCAAAACCGTTTTGAACATAATGGTGGGTAAAGCCACAGCCTTACGTTTCAGTAAAATCCGGTTCTTTTTCGATTTCAGCAGGTCGAGTGCTTCTGGTGCAAAGTCTGGTGCAATCAGAATCTCCATAAACAGCTTATTGAGTTCTTGGGCCGTTGCCAGATCGACTGGCGTATTGGTGATGATAACACCACCAAAGGCCGAAACCGGATCGCAGGCCAGTGCATTCAGGTAGGCATCTTTAGCCGTCGGAGCCGTAGCAATACCGCAGGCATTGGTGTGTTTAATGATGGCAAATGTGGTGCCAGCCGCTGTATCGAACTCATCAATTAAGCCTACACAGGCATCAACATCGACCAGATTGTTGTACGACAGCTCTTTGCCGTGCAGTTTCTCGAACATGGCGTTCAGATCGCCGTAGAACGTAGCCTGCTGATGTGGGTTTTCGCCGTAGCGCAGGTGATTGGCAGGCAGATTTTTGAAGTCGGTGATAGCCACTTCGTTTGCCGACTGGCTATCGTCTTTGGCAAAATAAGCCTGAATGGCAGTGTCGTAGTGCGAGGTTATACCAAAGGCTTCTTGGGCATACTGCCGACGGTCGCTCAGGTCGGTTGCGCCATTTTTGTTGGTCAGCAGGTTTACAACATCGGCGTATTGATTCCGCGACGAAACGATGAGGACATCTTTATGGTTTTTGGCTGCCGCCCGAATGAGCGAAATGCCACCAATGTCAATTTTTTCGATGATATCTTCATCTGATGCGCCCGAGGCAACCGTTTCTTCAAACGGATACAGATCGACCACGGCCATATCGATTGGCGGAATCCGATGACGTTCGGCCTGTGCCAGATCTTCGGGGAGTTCACGACGGTATAAAATACCTCCCATAACCGCCGGATGAAGCGTTTTTACCCGGCCGCCAAAAATAGACGGATAGCCCGTAAGGTCTTCAACGGCCGTTACCGGAATTCCGAGCTGTTCGATAAATGCCTGGGTGCCGCCAGTTGAGTAGAGCCGTACGTTTTGTTCGTGCAAAAGCCGTACTAATGGTTCGAGCCCGTCTTTGTAATAAACGGAAATCAGCGCTGAGGAAATTTTGAGGGACATGCTGTCGGTTGAAACAGCTATAGTGCTGTTTCTGAAATTAATGATCAAGTTAGGCCAAACATACAAGAGACTCTACCGGCCTGAGCCACAAAGATAACCAAACGTCTTAACTTTGTGAGCCCACAGCACGAAAGTCAGGTTACAAAAGCCAGAGTCGTTCGCCGGGAAACCTACTCATGAGTACATTTAAAAAATTAGCCAGCGATACGGCCCTTTACGGTGTGAGCACCATTTTAGGGCGTATGCTCAATTTTGCGCTGGTTCCGTTGCAAACGTATGTGTTCACGCGCCCCGAAGAGATGGCGTCGAACGTAGAATTATATAGCTGGGTTGCCATTCTGCTGGTTGTCTATACGTTTGGGCTTGAAACCGCATTTTTTCGCTTTGCCGCCCGTCGGCCAGAAGACAAAATCAAGGTATTCGACGAAACACTGAGCATTGTCTTCATCATCAGCGCTTTCTTTTCAATACTGATCATTCTGCTCACACCCAAAATTGTTGTGTGGCTCGATTATCCGGGACAGGAATTGTCGGTTATCTGGGTGGCACTGATTGTGGCTATCGATGCCATAATGGCCATTCCCTTTGCCCGCCTGCGGGTCGAGAATCGGGCTCGTCGATTTGTTCAGGCAAAAATTATTAACATTCTGATTGTGGTGGCGCTGAATGTGTTTTTCCTGATCTTCTGTCGGGATGTTTATAACGGAAAATACCTGTCGGTCCTGAAGCCGGTAATCGACCTGATTTATTATCCGAGTATTGGTCCGGGCTATATCATTCTGGCTAATTTGTTGGGCAACGCTACGTATTTTGTGCTGCTACGGGATGCTTTCGAAGGGTTTCGATTCCGGCTCAATAAGGACGAAGCAAAAACAATGCTGATCTACGCGGCTCCGCTGATGCTAACGAGTCTGGCAGGGTTCGTTAACTCTATGACCGACCGGCTGTTTTTGCAGCACTGGCTACCCGACAATTTTTATCCGGGGCTGACCAGCAAAGATGCCCTCGGCATTTATGGTAACTGCCTGAAACTATCGGTGTTTATGGCCCTGGTCATTCAGTCGTTTAAGTTTGCGGCCGATCCGTTTTTTTTCTCCCGTGCCGAAGATAAAAACTCGCCCAAGCTACTGGCCGACGTAACGAAGTGGTTTATTATCGTTTGTGTGCTGATTTGGGTGGGCGTTAGCCTGAATCTGGATGTGGTGGGGTTACTGGTTTCGAAGAAGTACCGACCCGGTTTGCCCGTGGTTCCGCTTTTGTTGCTAGCCAATCTGTTTCTGGGTGTTTACTATAACATCTCATTCTGGTTTAAGCTCAGCGACAAAACCCAGTTTGGAACCCTCATTACGATCATTGGTGCTGCCATAACCATAGCCGGAAACATCGTTCTTATTCCATTGCTGGGCTATATGGGCTGTGCTATTGCCTTCCTGGTATCGAGCTTTCTTATGATGGTGATTTGTTACGGACTAGGGGAGAAGTATTATCCCGTTCCCTATCATATAGGGTCGGCGGTTGGCTATATTTTAGGCGCGGGACTGCTGATCTACGCATCGGAATACATCAAAATCCCGAACCTATGGCTGTCGGTGCCCTATCATATGGCGCTGTTTGGGTTGTTTGTTGCTGTTGTGCTGGTTATCGAACGCAATACCTTTCTGCCTGCACTGGAGCGGTTTCGTAAGCGCAAAGTATCTGATAAAGTTAAAGCCTAAAAAACCTAAAAGGTCTCGAAGACCTTTTAGGTTTTTTAGGCTTTAACCTGCTAATCACAAATCGGGGCGTAGGTTTGCTTCTTCGACCTTTGCTGTTCGGCTCTGCACGGCGGAGGTGATAAAAAAACCAACGGCTTTTTTTCCCGCAGTATTCGTATTTACGATGTTTGTAGGCACATTGGTTGGGGGAGTTGCGAATAAACCACCGTTCGTAATCTGTGTGCGTAACTCCTGCCAGAACTCAAACGCTTCTTTCGGAAGTGATTGTATCTCAACCTTAACGACATCGTTGAAGGTATACAGACTGTCGGGGTTAATCGACTGGCGAATGGGCAGGATAAACATCAGCCCATCGGTATCGGCACTTCCCTGAAAAGCACCGTCCTGAGCCAATATGATGTTACCGGGTTTGTTTTGAAGTTCGCCGTTTCGGTAAAACTTAACCCGGCAGTAATCCGTCGCGCCTGGCAGATCGCGGGCATAAAATTCGCCCTGGTAGCCTTCGGTTTTCGAGAATGGGTTCAGTTTCGTTTTTACGAACGTGATCGAATCGACCGTTGGAACGCGGTTTAGTTTAGAACTGGATTGATAGGTTTCGCCCTGAAACGCAATATTCAGTTGATAGGTCCGGCCAATGTGGCCGAGCGTATCGTTGCCAGTAGGTTGCCACACATAATAACCGTCGTTGTCGGGGTCAGTGAATGAATAAGATTTGCCAGCATCGTCGGTAACCGTAACGGTTGCGCTGAGAGCCGCTGGCGGTGTGCTGCTATCGAAATAGGCTGATGTTTGCGTCAGTCGGATGGTTTGCGGGCCGGGCTGATCGGTAATGGTGGCATCGACCGATAACTGCGATGTACCCGTATCGAGTTTGGCATCAATAACGGTTTCGCAACTGTTCAGAAACAAAACGGTTAGCAGTAAGCAGGGGATTAAAAGGTATCGTTGCATCTTTACTAAAACTTAAAGTTGTAGGTTACCGATGGGATGAGCGTCGCAAACACCGAATACTTGATGGCTTCCGTTACCTGCGGATTGTCGGCATTGGGCTGGAAGTAAACCGAGAACGGGTTCTTGCGGGCATAGACGTTGTAGACCGAAAAGACCCAGTTATCTTCTTTGCGCTTGCCCGGTCGTTTTCGCCCCTGTAGGGTTGCCGCCAGATCGAGTCGATGATAGGCTGGAATGCGGTAGTTATTGCGGCCGTCGTATACAGGTGTTACATACCCTTCATATTCGAATCGATTGGTTGGAAACGTGCCGGGCGTACCACTGGCCAGGGTAAACGTAGCTGAGAAATTCCAGCGTTTGGCATTCGGTGGGTCGAACAACAGCACCGATGTAAGCGTATGGCGTTTGTCGAAACGGGTTGGATACCATTTACCATTATTGATGCCATCGACCTGCCGTTCGGTTTTGGCCAGTGTATAGCTGATCCAGCCGTTGACAACGCCGGTTGTGCGTTTTATGAAAAATTCGGCACCGTAGGCCCGGCCTTTGCCGTTGAGCAGATCGCCTTCCAGGTATTTATTCAGAATCAGATTCGCACCGTCGATGTAGTCGATCTGGTTCTGAAGCCATTTGTAATATACTTCGACCGATGCTTCGAACTCGCTACCCGATTTGCCAAAGTTTTTGAAGTAGCCACCGGCAAGCTGATCGGCAACTTGCGGGCGGATGTTGTTGGACGATGGCGTCCAGACGTCCAGTGGCGTCGATGCGGTTGTGTTGGAAATCAGGTGAATGTATTGGGCTGTTCGGTTGTAGCTCAGTTTGAACGAACTGTTATTTTGGAGTTCGTATTTAGCCGAAAAGCGGGGCTCCCAGTTTCCATAGGTCTGGATTACCTCACCCCGTTTGTAGGTTTGCGTAGACACCAGTGGTTTCCGCTGACCTGCCGCAACGTCGGTCGCAAAGGTGTAGGCTTCGCCGGTGCCAATGTAGTTGAAGAGCGAATACCGCAGGCCATACTGTAGTTGCAACCGCGAGGTCAGTTGTTGCTCGTTGCCTACATACAGCGCATTTTCGAGTGCGTATTTGTTGGCAAGCCCGAATGTGCGGATAGCACCGGCGCTGGCAGCTGTTGCCGTACCGGGCTGGAAATCATGAACAATGGCCTGGCCACCAAACGTAATGGTATTTTTGCCCAGAAACAGCGAAAAATCAGGTTTTAAGCTATAATCGACAATGCGCGAATCGGTCCTGAAATAGTCATTCGGTTTTTTCTGCTTCAGGTCCGTGTTGAGCGAATAATCATAATTGCTGTAGTAGGCTGTTGTGTTCAGAAACAGGCGGTCGCTGAACACATGATTCCAACGGGCCGAAACCGTTGCATTGCCCCAGTTGAAACCAAAATCTGCCCCAAACACGTCGCGGCCTAAATAGCCCGATAGAAATACGATGTTTTTATCATTGATTCGATAGTTGCCTTTAGCCGTCAGATCATAGAAATAGAATTTCGCTCCTTTCAAATCACTATTCAAAAAAGGTTGGGCAAGAATGTCGGCATACGAGCGTCGAGCAGCAACAATAAACGAGCCTTTGCCTTTGAAGAGTGGCCGTTCGTAAGATAAACGGCTAAAAATAAGTCCAATACCACCGTTTAGTTCGGGCTTTTTGGCATTTCCTTCTTTTAGTCGAACATCCAGAATGGACGAAATGCGGCCACCATAATTGGCCGGAATTCCTCCTTTTATGAGCTTAACATCTTTGACCGCATCGGGATTGAAAACCGAGAAAAAGCCAAAGAGGTGGGATGAATTATAAACTGGGGCTTCATCGAGCAACACCAGATTCTGGTCGATGCTGCCCCCGCGAACGTTAAAACCAGTAGCACCTTCGCCAACCGTTGAAACGCCCGGCAGTAATTGAATGCTGCGCACTACATCAACTTCGCCAAGGAGGGCCGGTATTCGTTTGAGCGTCTTAACATCAATCTGATTCACGCTCATTTCTATATTTTTGACGTTATCGTCTTCGCGCCGGGTCGATACCACAACTTCCTGAAGCTGCTTACCTTCTTCTTTTAATTCAATATCGAGCCGAACGTTGCGATCGATCAGGGCTACAGTTTTTGTCTGTTTTTCGTAACCGACATAAGAAATCACAAGGTTATAATTACCCGCGGGAACGGTAACAGCATAAAACCCATAACTGTTGGTAACGGCTCCGGTACCGGTTTCTTTCACATAAACCGATACGCCAATCAGCCCTTCGCCATTGGCAGCATCTTTAATATAGCCGCTCACGGTAAGTTGAGCAGGTACTGGCTTAGTTAGGCCATGCGCGTTCTGGTCGCTCTGGGCTTGAGTGTAACTGCTGCCGGCTAAAACTATAAGCAGGCAGAGAAACCTGGTCAGTGTATTGCTTTTCATTCGGTTGTTTGTAAATTACTGGGAGGGATACGGGGTAGTTTTATGATTACAGATGGTGTCGCAAAAGTAGGTAAGCCGCTGCCGGGCTTCTCAAAAAATTAGATAAAGCAGCGAAATTCGAGTGTGAACGGCACTATTTTTTGTATAAAAATAATATCCTGTTCAGCCGCTGTTAGTAGCTGGAATGGCTTTTTCAGAATCATCTTAGACCATTTTTTTTATTTTCTTCATGCGAATTTTCTTTGTTCTCCTGTTGCTGTTTTCAAAAGCAGTTGTTGCTCAGTCGCTGCTGTGGGAAGTGTCGGGCAATGGGTTGAAACAGCCGTCTTATCTGTTCGGGACATACCATATTCTGAAAGACAGTTATCTCGACAAAACCCCTACGGTTCGCTCAACATTTACTAAATCGGAGGGCGTTGTGGTCGAAACAACGGTCGACTCTACGGCTATGTTGAGCATGGCGATGCGGGCCATTATGCCCGGTACTAGTTTGAAGAAACTATTATCGGAGGCCGATTATCAGCTTGTCGCTGATGAATTTAAGAAAACAACGGGCTACGATCTGGCGATGTTTAATCAGATGAAGCCGATTATGGCCTCCACAATGTTGAGTTTAGGCTATACAGAAAAAGAAGTCGATACGCTTCGTCAGTTCAGCGGGCAACCGCTTGATCTGTATTTTATGATTGAAGCGAAGAAACAAGGGAAAGTGCTGACTCCACTCGAAACAATGGATCAGCAGATGACCTATTTGCTCGATCATGATCCGGTCGACAAGCAGGCAGCCGATCTGGTCAGAATGGTTAAAGAAAAAGACGACATGCAGGGCGAAGGTAAGAAACTAACGGATCTTTATCTGGCGGGTAATATTGATGGCATGTGGGAGCTGAGCCAGCAATACGAAACCAAATATGGCGACCTATCGTATCTGGTAAAAGAACGAAACCAGAACTGGATGGCAAAGCTCCCGGCTCTGATGGCCCTACGCCCAACTTTTGTGGCCGTGGGTGCGCTTCATTTGCCCGGCCCCGATGGCCTGATTAAGCTGCTCCGTAAAGCCGGGTATACGCTGAAACCGGTAAAATAACCAGTAAGTTTTGGCTCAATAGAGCTCAAACGGAATCAGAAAAACGGGGCCTTCAAATTCTCGTATCTGCTGAATAATGTTTTCGTCATCGGGGCGTAATTCGTCGAACAGATCATCGCCGAAATGATTCGTAGTGATCACAATAATCGTATTCGGATTGATTGTTTTAAGCCTATACTCATAGCCATCAATATCTGTCATCGGAAAGTCATAACTAGCTGGTTCTCCTGTTATTGGGCAAATAGTGAAGTGGTTTGCTGCTGTGTTTAAGACTCCCATCGGCATACAAGGTTTCCTGTACGAAAATTGACAAGAATACAGAAGACTTCCTACTCACCAGAGCAGGAAGTCTGTAATCTTAACAGCATAGTAATATTAACAACCGTTCGCTATATTTTTCCGCGCAGAAACTCGGCAGTGTAGTTGGGCTCAGTAAGCTGCACCATCTCTTCGGGCGTACCCGTAAACGTGATATAGCCACCCATTTCACCACCTTCGGGACCAAGATCGATGATGTGGTCGGCACTCTTGATCACTTCCATATTGTGCTCGATAATAATCACTGAGTCGCCCTGATCGACAAGCGCATTGATGGCTGCCAGGAGCTTACGGATATCGTGAAAATGTAAGCCCGTTGTAGGCTCATCGAATATGAAAAGCGTGCTGCCTTTGTTAGGATTGCCTTTGCTCAGAAACGATGCCAGCTTTACACGTTGCGCTTCGCCCCCCGAAAGCGTATTCGCCGATTGGCCAAGCCCGATGTAGCCAAGGCCAACCTCCTGCAATGGCCGGAGTTTATCAGCCATTTTGGAATCGGCTTTTCGGAAAAACTCCATGGCTTCATCTACAGTCATGTCCAGAATATCCGACACGTTTTTGTCCTGTAGTGTCACCTCCAGTATTTCCTGTTTGAAGCGTTTGCCACCACATCCTTCGCATTTAAGGTAGATGTCGGCCATAAACTGCATCTCAATCTTTACCTCGCCCTCGCCCTGGCAGACTTCGCAACGGCCACCGTCGACATTGAATGAAAAATGACTTGGTTTGTAGCCACGCGACTTTGATAGAGGCTGATCGGCCATAACCTGACGCAGATAGTCGTAGGCTTTAATGTAGGTAACCGGGTTCGACCGACTCGACTTGCCAATTGGATTCTGATCGATCATTTCAATGGCCGAAATACGATCGATCGAGCCTTCCAGGCTGTCGTATTTGCCCGCTTCTTCAGTACCTTCTCCTTTCTGACGCATAAGAGCCGGATAGAGCACCTTTCTGATCAGTGTACTTTTGCCCGAGCCCGATACGCCCGTAACAACCGTAAGCGTATTGAGCGGAAACCGTACATTCACGGTTTTGAGGTTGTTTTCGCGCGCGCCTTTCAGCTCAATAAAATTCGTAGCTCTCCGTCGGTATCGGGGCACTTCTACCGTTTCGCGGCCAGTCAGAAAATCGAGGGTATGAGAAGGAAGTGAAAGCGATACCGAATTATTTTCTTCTGTATTCTTCATTCTTAACTCTTCACTTTTCACTTCCTCCCAGGTACCCTGGAAAACCAGATGGCCACCGAGCGAACCCGCTTCCGGGCCAATGTCGATCAACTGATCGGCGGCCCTCATCACTTCTTCTTCGTGTTCAACCACAATAACGGTATTGCCCATGTCGCGGAGCGATTCGAGCACACTCACCAGCCGTTTGGTGTCGCGGGGGTGTAGGCCAATACTGGGTTCATCGAGAATATACATTGAGCCTACCAGTGCCGAGCCCAAGGATGTAGCCAGTTTGATACGCTGGTATTCGCCCCCCGAAAGCGTATTCGTTAACCGGTTCAGTGTTAGGTAGCCCAGTCCGACTCGTTCCATATAATCGAGTCGGTTGCGGATTTCGATCAGAATTCGATTGGCAACCTGCTGCTGGTGCTCGGCAAGGTTGAGGTCTCTGAAAAAAGCGGTTACTTTCGTAATAGGCATCAAAACCAGATCGGTGATTGATTTTCCTGCGATTTTTACATAGCCCGCATCCTTCCGTAAACGCGATCCCCGGCATTCGGGGCAGGAGGTTTTGCCCCGGTAGCGAGACAGCATAACCCGATACTGAACTTTAAATGTCTGGCTTTCTACATAGTCGAAAAAACCGTTCAAGCCGTCGAAGTATTGGTTGCCGGTCCAGAGCACTTCCTGTTCGTCCGGTGTCAGATCTTTATATGGACGATGAATCGGAAAATCGAACCGAATGCCGTTTTTGAGCAACGGTTTCAGAAATTCTTCGCTCATTTTTTCGCTCCGCCACGGAGCAATAGCGCCTTCGAATACGGAGAGGTTTTTGTCGGGAATAACCAGATCGGGATCAATTCCCAGCACTTTACCGAAGCCATCGCACCGGCGGCATGCGCCATACGGATTGTTGAACGTAAATAGATTGACACTTGGCTCCTCGAACGAAATACCATCCAGCTCAAACTTATCAGAGAACCCCCGGGACTCAACGCCCACCACATCGACACGGCAAGAGCCATCGCCCTCGTTAAAGGCGGTTTGTACCGAATCAGAAAACCGATACAGATTATCTTCGTCTGGATTGCCGTTTGGGTCATAAATAACCGTTCCGCGATCGACTAAAATTTCGAGAGCAGAAAAGATATTTTCCTGTTGCGTTTGATTTTCCAGCAGCTCTTCGATCTGTAAAACCTGCCCATCGGCTACAATACGGGTATAGCCTTTTTGCAGAAGAATATTCAGCTCATAGGCCAGCGTTCGGTCGTCGCGGATACGAAGCGGAGCCAGAATCATAATCCGCTGCCCTTCTTCGAAGCTGTGAATAAAATTGACAACGTCGGTAACCGTATCTTTCCGAACTTCATGACCCGATATGGGCGAGTAGGTAATACCCGCACGGGCGTAAAGCAATTTTAGATAATCATAAATTTCGGTCGACGTTCCAACCGTAGAGCGTGGGTTTCGGGTCGATACTTTTTGTTCGATGGCAATGGCTGGCGAAACCCCTTTGATGTATTCAACTTCGGGTTTTTCCATCCGGCCCAGAAACTGACGGGCATAGCTGCTTAAGCTTTCAACGTACATGCGCTGCCCTTCGGCAAATAAGGTGTCGAATGCCAGCGACGATTTACCCGAACCCGACAGACCAGTCAGGACAACTAGTTTATTACGAGGAATAGCAACATCAATTCCTTTCAGATTGTGTACTTTCGCCCCCTTAATAATGATAAATTGCCTGGGGTCGAGGTAGTCAACCGACCGCAGTGGTTCGGTTTTCGAATTTTGAGTCATTCTAAGTCAGTAGGGTAAACTCTATCTAAATTTTAACGGTTTATTTGACGATATGGTTTCTCGATATTCGAATTCTTGTTAGCGTAGCTATGTGTGTAAATACCTGTGGTTTCAGCTGCAACGGGGAACTGTTTTATTCCGTAATAATGAATGAACCCAATGAATCTTTTTAATGAAGATAGTATTGGCTTGGTAGCTGCTTTGCTAATGGGTGGCCTGATTGGGGCCGAGCGGGAATACCATGGCAAATCGGCAGGCTTCCGAACAATGATCATGATTTGTATTGGCTCAGCGCTATTTACTATCATATCGGAGCGAATCGGAGACGACCGAATTGCTGCTAACATTGTCAATGGAATCGGTTTTTTGGGCGCAGGTATTATTTTTCGGGAAGAAAGCCGCATTAAAGGGCTAACAACAGCAGCAACGGTCTGGTCTGTTTCGGCACTGGGTATGTGCGTCGGTAGCCGACACTACGATATTGCGCTGATTGGTTTTGTTCTGATTATGAGCTCTCTGTTGTTTCTGACGCGGTTAGCAAAATGGATTCAGCGACTAAATCAGACTCGCGATTACCGGATTGTAACGCCGTTTCGGAACAAAACGCTGGACCATTACGAAGCCTTTTTTGAAAAATGTGGTCTTTCGCCAACCCGACAGCAGCAGCAACGGTTGGGAGACAATATGATTGGGCATTGGCGCGTTGGCGGAACAGCCAAAAATCATGAAAAATGCATTGACCGATTGTTAAACGATCCCGAAGTAAAAGAATTCACCTTCTGATTTCGTTCTATTTTATATAAACCTACCATGAGTCATATTCAAAAGATACTGTTTGTCCTTTGCCTATTGAGTAGTAGTGTTGCTTTTGGGCAACTTACCGAAGATCCCGAAGACCGTCGGGACCAGGGCAAGGACCCGTTTAAAACCCAGACAATTGATGGCGATCCCTTACCATTTTCGCAGCGCTTACGGTTTGGTGGTGGCATAAACGGCTTCCGGTTTGGCAATCCATTCAGTTTGGGTGTTTCGCCAGTAGTTGCCTATCAAACAACCGAACGGCTTATTCTGGGCATTGGCGGAACGTATAACTACACGCATTACAAAGCCCCTTATTATGTGCCAACTACCTATAATCAGTTTGGTGTAAGAGGGTTTGCCATGTATGAATTTATTCCGTCTATTCTGCCAAACCTGTATTTGCACGGGGAGATCGAGAATAGCTCCATTCAGGTTCGCGACGATCAGACAAGCCAGAAAAGTAGTGTGGGTGTAACAGCACCTTTAGTCGGGCTAACCTATTCTCAGCCCATTTCGCGCCGATTTGGGGTAAATCTTACCGCCCTATATAATCTGAATTACAACGATCCACAGGGTGTGTCGCAGTATATTTATGGCAGCCCACTTGTTATTCGGCTATCCTTTTTCTAAGAGAATCATACTCATAAAAAAGCACCGCTCTGCGCAGAGCGGTGCTTTTTTATGAGTATGATTTACGGAATTTGTTGCCAAATTAAATCCGCGATTCGTTGCATACCTAAATCGTTGGGGTGTGCTGCAACCGATGGGTTTGCATACTGACTGGCAAAGTACTTGCTTTGCGGAACAATCTCACGTAAATCGGCCAGAGCAAAGCCTTTTTCCAGCGTTACTTTTCGGATTGAAATGTCGGTTTGAGGGCGGTTCCAGACGCTGGTAGAACAGACAATTTTAACCGGCTGTCCGCTATAGGTAGCAAGCTTATCCAATAAGTTACGGAACTGGAGTTCAAAGTTTCGGCTAAAGACATCGCCCTCGTCCACATTTTCACCAATCCGAACAATAATCAGATCTGGCTTATACTGCTGGAGAACAGTGTTAAATTCATCAATTGAGTAGCCTGGCGCTCCAAACTGCCTTTCAAAATTACCGCCTGTTTGTAGTTGATAATTTACCGCCGGATACAACGTTTGCAGATAGCCATTCAGTAGGTGTACAAAATCTTTTTCGGGAGCCGATGCCGCCATTCCATTATTGTTGTACCAGCCAACTTCCGGATAAGGCGCATGACTCATGATGCTATTGCCAATCACCAGCATTCGCTGAAAATAAAGAGAGTAATTAGCGGAAGCTGGCTCCGATACCAGGTCATTAATGCGGGTACGGGCCAGAACCGTATTCTTGCTTATGATAGGTACCTGGCTACCAACGGTCCAGGATTTGCCATTATCGTAGGAGTATTCAAATACGGCTCCTGTAGGCATTCCGGTAGCAGATAGGGGCACCTTTCCGCCATAATTGATACTGCCACTGTCCTGAGTAAATGTTGGAACTGGGAGCCCCTGCGGAATGGCAGGTGGAATCGTTGGGGGAAAGTGTCGGGTATATGTTTGTGGCAGGCAATCGGGAGTAATACAATTAACGGGCGTTTTAGGGGTTGTAAGCAAATCGGATGGGTCGAATGGAGTACAGCTAAAATGAGTTACAGCTACATAAAGTAGGAAAATGTAGCTATAACACCTAAATTGGCTGCTGTAATGAATACTCGATAGACTTTTCTGCTTCGGAGTTATTAAGGACGCAAGTATATTATACATATGCGTTAATCTGGTTTTGATGGCTATGGTACTATAAACAAAAATAGTCTCCTGGCGATTAGAAGGCCAATAATTGTTACCATCATCAGGATTTCGTAGTGGCTGCGCCAAGGGCCTCATAGCCAAAGGGTTAAACACATAGGTAAAATAAATATCTATCATAAAAAAAACCGCTTTCTAAGTTAGAATTAATGGGTTTAAGAAATTTTTATAAATTTTGGGCGATGAAGTTTCATTTGCTAATTTTTTATATAAAGCACTAAGGTACATACAAGTTTATAAAAGGGCTTATCACGTAATGATAACCTTACATTAACTTCACCAATCCAGGAGAACCTTTGTTAAAAATACACCTATGCTTTTTAGTTCGGCAATCTTTTTGTTTTTGTTTTTGCCATCTTTTTTAATTGTCTACTATATAATTCCCCATCATTGGCGAAACGCTTTTTTATTTACCGCCAGCCTGTTTTTTTATGCCTGGGGCGAGTCGGTAATTGTATTTGTCTTGTTATTATCGGCATTTATAAATTTTCTGGCAGGAAAGCTTATTGAACAGGGGAAGCGTAAGGCAGGGTTAACGTTATCTTTGGTAGGTAGTTTATCGTTACTGATCTATTATAAGTATGCAAATTTCCTGGTAGATTCGGTAAAGGGCTTCGCTGAAGTCTTTATGATGCCAATTACTGATGCAATAAATCTGGCTCAGATTGCTTTGCCAATCGGGATAAGTTTCTATACATTTCAGGGGATATCTTATACTTTGGATGTGTATTGGGGACGCATTAAGGCGAATCGCAGTTTTCTGGATTATGGTACCTACATAGCCATGTTTCCACATCAAATTGCGGGCCCTATAGTGCGCTATGCAGATATTGCTCCTGAACTGATTGACCGTACGCTTTCTGTCGAAAAATTTGGGGTTGGTGCTGAACGCTTCATTATTGGTTTGGCTAAAAAAGTTTTACTGGCAAATACATTCGCTAATGTTGCCGATACAATATTCAATGCTCCGGATACTACTTATTCGACTGGGGTGGCCTGGATCGGAATAGTTTTTTATAGCCTTCAGATTTACTTCGATTTTTCGGGCTATTCTGACATGGCAATTGGGCTAGGAAAAATGGTTGGATTTGATTTTAAGGAAAATTTCAACTATCCATATATCGCCCGGTCAATTCAGGATTTTTGGCGACGCTGGCATATTTCTCTCTCAAGCTGGTTTCGCGATTATCTTTATATTCCTTTGGGAGGTAATAGAGGGAGTAAATTACAGACCTATCGCAACCTGCTTATTGTCTTTTTTGTGACTGGTCTCTGGCATGGTGCTAGTTGGAATTTTATTATTTGGGGCTTGTATCATGGGTTGTTTTTGCTCATAGAGCGTGCAGGGCTAGCCCGGCGTCTCGAAAAAATGTGGGCACCAATTCCTTATATTTACACAATAGTAGTTGTAATGATTGGTTGGGTATTTTTTCGGACCGAAAATTTACCGAAAGCCATAATGTACCTGAAAAAAATGGCCGGTTTCGTTCCGCCAGAAACTGTTAACACGTTTCCTTTTTCTTATTTTCTAAACATAGAAACCATCATAACCTTGTTATTTGGCTTGTTATTTGCAATGCCTGTATATTATCGGTTTCATGAATGGGTCAAAGCATTACAGACTAGGTTTCGGTTTCAGAAACTCCAGATTCTGTTTGATTCGCTCTATACTGTTAGTCTAATTCTACTTTTTGTTGGTACAGTAATGTATTTGGCAGCTGATACGTACAATCCTTTTATTTATTTTCGATTTTAAATTTCTGTATAGTTTATTTACTTTGAATAAATATGTAACATTATTGCCATAATTATTTATGACCGTTTCCATACCTCGTAAAAAAGTTAAGCCAATTCGTCTGAAACAATACCGTTTCAGAATAACCGCTTTGGGCTTCGCTATTTTACTGCTGTTGCCAAGTATGGATCAATGGTTTGGCTTTTCGAGTAAATTTAAAAGTACTGAAAAACGCATCCTGGCTCCATTTCCTACCTTTAGGTTTCCTCATATAATGACATTCATCCATGAATTTGATCAGTACTATAAGGAAAATTTTGGATGGCGAAATGCACTTTTTCATACATATAGTTACTGGAAATTAGTTGGACTGGGCAAATCGCCGTTGCCTGAGAAAGTAGTAGTTGGTAAAAATGGCTGGTTCTATCCCGGCAATAGCCTCAACCGAGTGGCCGACCAGCATCAGGGCATTTGTCCATTGCCATTATCGTCAATGAAAGCAATTGCAGAAAAACTTGCTTACTTTCAACGCCAATTGGCCGAACAAAATACTAAACTCTATCTGCTTGTTGCGCCAGATTCCTATTCCGTATATCCTGAAAATTTACCCGACTTTATAAAAAGCACAAAACAATCAAATTTTGACTTGTTTAAGCACTATTTGAATCAACATACGAGCATCCCGTTAATAGATGTTTATACGCCCCTAATAGAGGCTAAAAAAAAGCGGCCTGTCTATTGTCAGACCGATACACATTGGAACGATTTCGGTTCGCTAGTGGCTTCGTTAGCCATGGTTAATCGTGTCAGAAACGATTTTCCTCAACTTCCTTTGGCTAGTCTGGACGATTATCGGATTAAAGTTCTGAGAGGAATGGGTGGAGACCTAACAACGATGTTGGCTTTGAATAAAGAATTCAGGGATTCCGTAACTTATAAAATTAAACCCGTTTCTACGCTGGCTGCTTATCAGATAGAGAATACTCCCAATAGTCAGATGGGACTAGCCAGCTCCCGATTTATTGGCCAACATCCTCAACTGCCAAAACTATTAATGATTGGTGATTCATTCAGCTTTAGTATGAATCAATTTGTGCCCAACTATTTCGGTAAGACGTATATTGTGCGCAATACTGCCTTTGATCTGGATTTGGTTAAAGCTGAACAACCCGATATTGTCGTTCTTGAAATAGTTGAGCGTAATATTAATCTGCTGGTTAATTACTAGGTCATATAAATTTGCGTAATTAGCTGAATACCAGTAGAAAAACTACTGGTTCTCTTCTGAATTTCCATTAGGCATTACGTTCTATCAGATTTTCAGATGATTTGCCTGAAATTAAATCTACCGCTTTTTCGGCAATCATTACAACGGGTGCATTTGTATTTCCTGATACAATAGTTGGCATTATCGACGCATCGACAACGCGCAGATTCTCTATTCCCCGAACTCGTAAAGCACTATCTACAACGGCGGTTTCATCGTCGGCTGGGCCCATTTTACACGTTCCAACCGGGTGATAAACAGTTTCAAGCTGCTGCAAAATATGATTCCAGATATCGTCGTCAGAATGATGTTTTGCCGGGGTTTGCAGTTGTAATCGAAAAGGATCAAATGCCTTCGCCTGCATAATGTCTAAGGCTTGCCGAACACCGTTAATAAGCGTATGCCGGTCGTCTTCATGAGTAAGGTAATTAGGCTGGATTATGGGGGCGTCGGTTGGGTTTTTGGAGCGTAAGCTTATGTAGCCAGCGCTTTTAGGCTTCAATAGAGTTGGTAAAATGGTGTAGCCATCTGTAGTTGGCCAGGTAGTCAGATCATACATATCGGCTGCATAATCAGCGCCCATATGAACCGGTGCAAAATGCAACTGCAGGTCTGGCCGGTCTTTTCCGGAATTGGTACGCAGAAAAGCCACTGCTTCGAGTGGACTGATTGTCATTGGGCCTCTTTTAAAAAGAAAGTACTGCCCCAGTGCCTTTACCTGATTGAAAGGTTTTAAGTAAAAGTTTGACGATATACCTCGTTTGGAGCATAAACTACTAACCCCTGTAAAGAGATGATCCTGTAGGTTTTGTCCAACACCAATCAGCTCTTTTTTTATGGAAATTCCGGCTTGCCGTAGTGTATCGGCAGGGCCAATACCCGAGAGCATCAGCAACTGGGGAGACTGGAAAGCCCCTGCCGACAAGATTACTTCATTTGCGGCATAAGCCGTTTGCGTTTGATGTTTACCGGTAATAAACTCAACACCAATAGCCCGATCGTTTTTTAATAAAACCTGTGTTGTATGAGCACGAGTCAGAACGGTTAGATTCGTGCGGCTGAGTACAGGTCTCAGAAAGGCTGTGGCTGCGCTATGCCGTTTGCCATCTTTAATGGTAAACTGAAAAAAGCCTGCACCGTCTTGTTCTGCCCCATTGCAGTCTGGGTTGGCACAAATTCCCGTTTGCTGGCACGATTCAACAAAAGCGCTGGCCAGAGGGGTCTGGTAGCGAGTCGCATAGGATACATTCAGGAGGCCTGCGTTGCCATGATAACGACTATCAAGTTGAGCATACTGCTCATTATGTTCTGATCGGATAAAATAAGGCAATACATCTTGATATCCCCAACCAGTATTGCCTAAAGCAGCCCAGTCGTCGTAGTCGAGCCGGTTGCCTCGAACATAGGCCATTGCATTTGTAGAACTGCATCCTCCGAGTGTTTTCCCGCGGGGCTGATACATTCGACGCCCATTCAGCGCAAGTTGTGGTTCGGTCCAGAACCCCCAATCTACAGCCGTTCCATTGAGTTTGGAGTAGGCCGCTGGTATATGAATTTCTAGTTTTGTATCAGGGCCACCAGCTTCCAGCAGTAAGACCGATACCAATGGATCGGCCGATAGGCGATTGGCAAGCACGCAGCCCGCCGAGCCTGCCCCTACAATTATGTAATTGAATCGCATAGTGAAGCATGTTGGGAGAGCACTAAAAATATAAATAAAAAAAAGATTTAATGCAATTACTCGTTCTAGAGCTTATAGATGAATACGGGGCTTTTCATACCAATGCCGTAGGCATGTCATCGTAGTAGCTATTCAGTCAGTGTGTGTCTTTCTAGCTCCCTAGGAGCGGCATGATTCCGTCAGCTATCGCTCCTAGGGAGCTAGAAAGACAGGAAATGCCAATTGTGACTACTAAGATGCCACCACTCCGGGGTGATACTGTTTTATGAAAAAGCCCTGTAGATGAATATAAGTCAACGGTTTAGGGAAAGTTTTTACAGAATTTGAGACATTCCTTAAACAAAGAGCCATTATTCTAACTTTTCTATAGTAAGTGAGTAGATTTTAGGGTCAAACATTGTAGCCAATGGCGCTTTTAAAGACTGTTGCTCAGCACTGGTCCCAGACTTTTTCTGGAATTTTAAGCATGTTGTGCTGAGTTTTTGAATGAGCGTCTCAGGCATATTGAATTCATAATTTGCAGAAACGTATGGACGAAATACGTATACTAGCTTCGGGGTTGCTCTTTCCAGAGGGGCCTGTATTTGACGGATCTGGCTGTCTCTGGTGTGTTGAGCAGGAAGGGGAAGGGTTGTTTTGTCGAGATCGGGAAGGCGACACCACGCGAGTTCATACGGGTGGCAGACCAAACGGAGCCATTGTGCAGGGAAGCTACATCTGGTTTTGTGATTCCGGATTTCACGCAATACGCCGTATGAATATAGAATCAAAATCGATCGAAACCGTTCTTGATCGTATTGGAAACCAGCCACTAGGCTGGCCCAATGATCTGTGTTTCGATCAGTTGGGGAACTTACTATTTACGTGTCCTGGCTCGCCACAAGAAGACGCACCGGGTTACGTGGGCGTTTATCCAACTACTGGTCTGCCAGAAATAATTGCCGAAGGGCTCGATTATCCAAATGGGCTGACAGTATTGCCGGGGGAACAGACCCTACTAATCAGTGAAACTCACCGGCAACGGATCTGGCAGGGCTACTGGGATGCCCAGGCGCTAAGCTGGGAAAATATTAGTGTTTGGACAACAGTGATTGAGGTTCCGGAAGGCAGCTCTATTCCTGGTCCCGATGGGCTAACAATTGGTCCCGATGGCAACTTATATGTAGCTGTTTATGGTGCCGGTATAATCCGGGTTTTCTCGCCCGATGGGAATTTCCTACGCGATATTACATTGCCGGGGCAGAACCCATCCAATTGCGCTTTCGATCCACTGGGTGAATTGGGTTTGATTGTTACCGAAACGGAACGGGGCGAGTTGCTCAGTATTACCTTTTGAGCTATCTGATCATTTCAGATTGGCAAGCACACTAACTCCGCCTTTGGTTCGGTCGCCGATTTTTACGTTCACTTCGGCATCCAGCGGAATGAATACATCTACCCGAGAGCCAAATTTAATAAACCCCATTTCGTCGCCCTGCTGAACCGGTTGCCCTTCCTTTACATACCAGATAATGCGTCGGGCAACGGCACCCGCAATCTGGCGGAATAGCACTTCAACGCCGTTGGGTGCCTGAATAACAACCGTAGTTCGCTCGTTTTCAGTACTCGATTTAGGATGCCAGGCTACCAGATATTTTCCCGGATAGTATTTAAAATAGCGTACAATACCCGTAATTGGATTTCGGTTAACATGCACGTTTAGCGGAGACATGAAAATAGAAATTTGCCGACGACGTGCTTTAAAATATTCGTCTTCGCTGGTTTCTTCAATCACAACCACGGTGCCATCGGCTGGAGCAATCACCTGCGATTGGTGGATGGTTAACTGGCGGTTGGGCACCCGAAAGAATTGGACAATCAGCAGAAATAAGATCAGACTGGCAACGGCCAGAAGCGTAATTGCTGTTGAGTTGTCAGAGAAGAGATAAAAATAAGCAAGAAAATTCAGGGCCAGCAAAACCAGCCCTGTTGTAAGCATTATGGTGTAACCTTCGCGGTGTAAGCGCATAAGAAATTGTATGATGTATAATGTATGACGTATGTCTGATGCATCAGGTACCGACAAAATTATACATCATACACTACACATCATACAATTTAGGCAAAATCAATAGCCTCCGCGGAACTTGTAGGTACTAGCCACTTTGTCGATGGCGACAATATAAGCGGCTAATCGCAGCGGAACCTGATACCGTTGGGAGGTTTCGAAAACCCGGTCGAAAGCATCTTTCATAATCCGGTCGGCCCGGCGATTGATTCGATCAAGTGTCCATTTATAGCCAATACGGTTTTGGACCCATTCGAAATACGATACCGTAACGCCCCCCGCATTAGCCAGAATATCGGGTACAACCAGAATACCTTTGCTGTTAATAATTTCGTCGGCAGAGGCCGATGTGGGTCCATTAGCGCCTTCAACAATCATTCGGGCTTGTATAGAAGCTGCATTATCGTCGGTAATTACATCTTCCTTAGCCGCCGGAACCAATACGTCGACAGCCAGCGAGAGGAGTTCTTCGTTCGTTATTTTCTCCGCACCCGCAAAGCCTTCCAATGTACCTTTGTTCGTATTTCGATAATTGACGGCCGCTGTGATGTCGATACCGGATGCATTGTAATATCCGCCCGAAATATCACTGATCGCTACAACCGTTACACCCCGTTCATGGAGTAGTTCGGCCGCAAATGATCCTACATTACCAAATCCCTGCACGGCAGCCGTAGCCCGATAAGGGTTCATTCGGAGCTTATCCATCGCTGCCAGAGCTGCAACCGTTACTCCCCGTCCTGTGGCTTCCGTTCGACCAAGTGAACCTCCCAGCACGAGCGGTTTGCCCGTAACCACATTGTTCACGGTCATGCCTTTCGCTTTCGAATATTCGTCTACGATCCAGGCCATTTCGCGAGGACCAGTTCCCATATCGGGGGCCGGAATATCACGATCTGGGCCAATTACGTCCAGCATAGCAACCGTATATTGTCGGATGAGCCGTTCAATTTCTCCCGCCGACATTTCACGCGGGTTACAGGCAATTCCGCCTTTTGCACCCCCATACGGAATGTCGACAACTGCGCACTTCCAGGTCATCCAGGCTGCCAGGGCCCGAACTTCGTCGAGATTTACGGCAGGATCGAGCCGAATACCGCCTTTGGCAGGTCCCAGAATATTGGAGTGAATAACCCGATAGCCTTCAAAAACTTTGATGGCACCATTATCCATTGTTACAGGAAGACCAACAATGACCTGTCGGGCAGGAACTTTCAGAATATCATACATTTCATCTGAAATTCCCAAAAGGCGGGCTGCCGCGTCGAAACGCGACATCATAGATTCAAGCGGATTCTCTTTATCTTTAATTGGGGCTGGTTCGATGTAAGCCATGGCCATATTATTACTTCACTCTTTTAAACAATTTTTTGCTGATGAAGTGTACAGCAAAATTAATAAAAGCGCATAAATATTATGAAAAGTATATTTTTTCTAAGATTAATATAAAAAATAGATCCCAATAATAGTTTTTGTAGGAACAATTTGCCAGAATTGTAATATACTGATATGGGCCAAAACAGAAGAAAAATCGGCAAACGTGCTAAATTACAATTTAATAAAAATTTAAAGAAAACAAATTCAAATTGGAAGAAGGGTTGAAAATCAGGCCAAAAAGCGTTAATTTTGTGGAATAATTACACACCCCGTCAATTACGACTATTAACTATGGTTCAAGAAGAAAAGAAACGCTATTCGGAGGAAGACTTAAAAGAGTTCGAAGAACTGATTAGTCAGAAACTTGAAGCGACCCGTAGTGAGTTGAATTATATTAAGGAAACGCTGAGCAAACGCAATGATAGTGGTACCGATAATACATCGGGAAACTCAAAGCTGCTCGAAGATGGTGCTGACACCAGCGAACGCGAAAACCTTAGTCAATTAGCTGCCCGTCTGCAAAAATTTACGCAACAGTTGGATGCAGCCATGGTACGGATTAAGAATGGGACATACGGTATCTGTAAAGACACTGGCAAGCTGATTCCCAAAGAAAGACTCCGTGCAGTTCCGCATACACAACAAACGATTGAAGCGAAACTACGCCAATCGAACTAGTGTAGGGCTGAGTTTATTTTGCAAATCTGTCATCAGCAACGATGCACAGCCTGCCTTGCTGACGCCTAATAAAAAAACAAAAGAGGTCTGATGGGTTACACCATCAGACCTCTTTTGTTTAAAAGTATACTTTTGGTTAACTACTTTTGGCTAACAGTATTATACGGAGAAATCGATTAGGCTTGTCTCCCAGAAAATAGTTGGCTCCGATTGGGCTAAAACAGGGGCTCATAAACAGACTTATTAGAAGTAAATGAGGCTGTTATCTTATATTTTCTGAACAAAATGTCAGTTTTTTTGTAAATAACGCAGAGTAAAAAACTAAACATCGCAAAAATATGCTCGAACGTCTGGAAGAAATTCGGGAAAATATCTTTCGCTATCTGGAAGCTCGCATCGAGTTATTTACGCTTGAAACAAGAGCAAAGGTAGAAGAAGGAGTAGTTGTTGGTATCCACGGAATTGTGCTGGCTCTTCTGAGCACTATGACCCTCATATTTTTATTTAGCTTACTGGCTGCTTACCTCAATGAGGTGACGAATAGTCGCTATATGGGTTTCTTAATAGTTGCTGGATTCTTTCTGTTGTTAACCCTGATCTGGGTCGCAGCCAGTGGTTTCATTAAATCGAAAATCAAGGCAATGGCTTACACGATCATTAAAAAAAATCAGGAGAAAAAAATCGAAGAGAAATCGGAAGCCGTACGGGATTTGCTGGAGAAAACCCGCACCAGTTTAAATGAAAGTGGCAAACTAGCTCAATAACTATCGTTGGAATACTTGTCTACTAATTAACTAGCAATTAGCTACATATACCGGGTAAAGAAGAAAACTATGGAAGATCCGAAGGTTCCTTTTGCTGACACTACAGCCCGACGGGCACAATTGATGGCTGCTACTGAGCGTTTTAAATCGTCGATCAGCGATAATGTTGATTCAATAAAAGAAGATGCGGTTGAAATTGGGAAAACAGCTGCGTTTGTAGCGGGAGTTGGTTTAGCCGTATATTTGGTTGTAAATGCCATATTGCCAAAGTCTGATGAGTACCGGCGAGCTGAAAAATACGGCGAGCCCGACGATGAAGACGTCGATTATGAGGATGATGAGTATGCCAACGATGAATCTATGGCAGAGCCAACACCCAATAAAGCGTTAAAACGGCAGGCTAAACACACACAACGATCAGCAGCGACCAGTGGCTTAATCGGGGGACTATTAACAACCGTGTTAACAAATATAGCCCGTGAGCAGCTAGTCGGCTTTATAGACCGTATCCGTCAGAATAATGCGATCAATCCAACCGCAGATCCAGCCAGTGGAGGGCAGTACCACGATTCGGCCACCACAACACCTGCAGACTATTCTTCACACTAACAGAGCATCGGGCCAGAAGGCCTTTGCCGTTCTGCTCGATCCTGACAAAATTGAGCAGAACGGCCTGAAAACACTCTTGACCCGTACTCACGAGTATCCGGTTGATTTTTTTTTGGTTGGTGGCAGCCTCGTTACTCATTATGCTCATAAAGAAGTAATAGCTGCGATTCGTCAGCACACGAATAGCCCGGTTGTTTTATTTCCGGGTAATCCGCTGCATATTGAATCGTCGGCCGATGCTATCCTTCTGCTTTCGCTTATTTCTGGCCGAAACGCTGAATTTTTAATTGGACAGCATGTTATTGCCGCCCCTCTGTTAAAACGAAGTGGCCTGGAGATTCTACCAACGGGTTATATGCTGGTTGATAGTGGTACACAAACGACCGTTTCTTATATAAGCGGCACTACTCCTTTGCCGCACGATAAGCCTGATGTGGCTGCCTGTACGGCTATGGCGGGTGAAATGCTGGGGCTGCGCTCGATCTATCTGGACGCAGGAAGTGGTGCTCGCTGGCCGGTGCCACCTGCCATGATTGCGGCAGTGCGGGCAGCAGTTGACTTACCCGTTTTGGTGGGAGGTGGCATTAATTCGGGTGAGAAAGCCTATGAGGCTCTAAAAGCAGGTGCCGATGTTATTGTTGTTGGAAACGGTATTGAGCAGAATCCAGATTTACTACCCGAACTATCATCGATTGTGCGGGACTTCAACCAATCAGTTGTACAAGCCTAATTTATGAAGACTATTGCCCGCTGTTTGTTGTGCTTATTCAGTATAGGAAGTTTTTTTTCGTCTACTCAGGTAGTTGCCCAATCGCAGAATGAGAAGATTTATACAGTAGTAGAAAAACAGCCTGAATTTCCGGGTGGAAAAGCCGCCTTAAGCCGTTATCTGGCCGAGAATATAAAATTCCCCAGTTCGCTAATGCGAAAGAATTATAATACGGGGCCTGTTGCGGCCAGGTTTATTATCGGCCAGGATGGAGTAGTACGCGATGTACGGATAAGCGTTAAGCCTATCGAAGACAGAAAAATGGAGAAAGGGATGAAGGACTTTATGAAGACCATCATCGATGCTATCGAACAAATGCCACGCTGGCACCCCGGTGAGGTACATGGAGCGCACGTGGCGGTTTTTTATACCTTACCGATTGAGGTAAATATGCAATAAAAAAGTAGCTACAGTAAGGGAGAGGAAAGTCTATCTGCTTTTCTCTCCCTTACTGTTTTCAGCCTTACACATTCATCAGGGATTCGCGACGGCGCATTTTGCCGGCTGGAATACCAAACATCATCTTAAATCGACGGCAAAAATAAGCGGTGTCTTTATAACCTACTTCGGCACCAATAGCCCGAATGCTTTTCTTGCTCGTACGCAATAGACCAACGGCAGCTTCCATACGCTGATATTCAATATAATCCTGCGGATTGATACCGGTCAGCATCTTAAAGTATTGCCCCACGTAATCTTCCGAAACGTTTGCTACGTTTGCCAGCACTTTGTTCGACAGATCGCCCCCCAGATTTTCTTTGATATAAGCGAAAATATCAATTAATCGCGGGTCTTTGAAGTAAGTACTGTTCGTGACTAATTGCTCAACGAACAGACGGTTTTTCAAAATGTAGCGAATTACTTCGATAACGATCTCTTCTGTCTTAATCTTTACAATACGTCCTTTACCGGCCAGGTCGGTCATATCTTCGGCCAGAATCTGATCGATCGTAGTGGCCAGATGTTCTTCCCGTTTGATAATGAAGGGTGGTACATCTAGCGAGTTGAAGAAGTTTACCGAATCGAAAACCTTGGCCTCAAACGAAACATAACCAAACGAGTTTGGCAGATGCCCAATGAGTTTAGGATCATGGTTTCCTTCCCAATACATTTCCCGATGAGTCATAAACTCTTCGTTAGAAACGGTTTTAGAGCTAGAAGGATCTCCGTAGGTAACTGTTACGTGCTTTCCACCTGGAATAAACAGCATGTCGCCTACGTCAACTTTAACACGTTCCTCGCCAATAGACACCTCTCCGTTGTATAAGATCAGCAACGTGTTCTCAACATCATAAAAATTCTTGATGGTGATCGGCTGCAAAATCCGAATGTTACGGGCCTTAATAAACTTTACGCCCAGTGATTCAATTATTTTATTGTAGTCTTCCATAGCTGAAAGGGGGAGTGCGTGTGAATGCTACCTGCTTTCAAAGTTGCACAAATCTAATAATTTGTACAAAACTAATACAAGTGTAAAAGTTTCCAAAAAATAAAAAAAATAGTGCGTATTCCGATTGAACACGCACTATACTTTGAGAAAAGTTCTATTTTACTAAGAAAATACTTAGCGAATTAGCTCCCGGGCTATCACTAATTTTTGGATTTCGGATGTACCCTCGTAGATCTGAGTAATTTTCGCATCGCGCATTAAACGCTCCACGTGAAATTCTTTTACATATCCATAACCTCCATGAATCTGTACGGCTTCTATTGTTGCCCACATGGCTACATCTGAAGCAAACAGTTTGGCCATAGCGGCAGCCTGTACATAATCTTTATGCTCGTCTTTCAAACGAGCGGCTTTATATACCAGCAAACGGGCCGCTTCTATTTTGGTTGCCATTTCAGCTAATTTGAACTGAATGGCCTGATGGTCAAATATTTGCCTGCCAAACGATTTGCGTTCCTGCGCATACTGCAGGGCTAACTCATAGGCTCCGGCAGCAATGCCAAGCGCTTGTGCTGCTATGCCAATGCGTCCGCCGTTAAGTGTCGACATGGCAAATTTAAAACCGAATCCATCATCGCCAATACGATTTTCCTTAGGTATTTTTACGTCTGTAAATAAAAGCGAGTGGGTATCCGATGCGCGTATACCCATCTTATCTTCTTTCTTGCCGACTACAAACCCAGGGACGCCTTTTTCAACAATCAGGCAGTTAATGCCTTTGTGTTTCTTTTCCTTGTCGGTTTGAGCAATAACCAGACATACGCTCGAAGAGTTGCCGTTGGTGATCCAGTTCTTTGTGCCGTTTAATAAATAATACTCGCCTTTGTCTTCGGCAGTGGTGCTTTGTGAGGTAGCATCTGAGCCCGCTTCGGGTTCTGAGAGACAAAAAGCGCCAATAATTTCACCAGTCGCCAGCCGGGTCAGGTATTTTTGTTTCTGATCTTCAGTGCCAAAAGCTTCCAGCCCATAGCAAACCAATGAATTATTGACCGACATAATCACAGCTGCCGAGGCATCAATTTTGGAAATTTCTTCCATTGCCAACACATACGAAACCGTGTCCATACCTCCTCCGCCATAATCGGGTGAAACCATCATGCCCATGAAGCCTAGCTCACTCATGCGTTTCACTTGTTCTACGGGAAATTTTGCGCCGTTGTCTCGCTCAATAACACCGGGCAGAAGTTCATTTTGAGCAAAATCGTGAGCCGCTTCCTTTACGGCCAAATGTTCTTCCGATAAATTAAAATTCAATCCCTGTAACTCCAGCGATGCCGTTGCCATCTGAATTACTGTGTTTAAGTTGATCGTGTTGCCTGTTGAGAATGCGTTAAAGATAAGAAAAAGTTAACTTATTAGTATGCTTGCATACTAATATCTGAGCCTGGATTTACCAGATTTTAATGATTTACAGGCTATTTATAGATGCTCCCAGGATGAGAGCCAATTAAGTAAACCATTAAAACCCGGTAAATCCAGGCTCAGATATTAATTTTGGTAATATGGCAGTCGAATTTTTTGAGTTTGCGAAAAGTCGGATAGCCTTTCGACGATTTGGCAACGGACCGTCAATCCTATTGGTGTTTCATGGGTTCGGGCAAACAGGAGAGGTATTTTCGACGTTGGATCAACCGCTTGGCCAGCACTATACCGTATTGGCTATCGATTTGTTTTTTCATGGCAGTAGCCACTACAAGGGCACTTCTCTTCTAACGAAACACGATTGGCAAAAGTTACTGGAAGCTTTCTGTAAGTCAGAAAATATTGACCGATTTTCGCTGATGGGTTTTAGTCTGGGTGGGCGATTTGCACTGGCGGCTTCCGAGCAGTTTGCTGACCGGCTTGATGCATTGATTTTGATTGCCCCCGACGGAATAACGCGTAGCTTTTGGTATGAGGTGGCAACAGGTACGGCTGCAGGGCGCTGGCTGTTTCGATTTTTTCTAGATCATTTGTCAATGCTCAATGCGCTGGGACATACGCTGACGCGGCTTGGTTTATTGAATCGGACGGTTATGCGCTTTGCCGAAATTTCGCTAGGAACCGCTGATCAGCGTGCTCGGGTCTATCAAAGCTGGACGCAATTTCGGCTTATTCGGCCTGATTTGAATCAGATCAGTCAACAGCTCAATAGGCACGCTGTTACTATTGAGTTTTTTACGGGCGTGTTCGATCGGATAGTACCTGCTTATTTCATCTTACCCCTTACCCGGTTAATCTACCACTATAAAATAACTACACTACGAACGGGTCATAATCGCCTTATCGAATTGGCGGGAGAGCAGTTGAGTAATGAGCTTTAGGACGATAAGGAGTTTGCCTACAGAAGCCTTCTTATTTCAGTGCTCGCTGAATTACCTGCCAAAGTCCGGCAATTGATACCACAATCAGGGCAATTACAACAAGTTGAGTCCAGGTGCTTTGGTTCGGATTTTCCAGTAACGTTCGAATTTCGTGGGCTTCGTGGCCCGACCAAATGGCTAGCAATGTGCGTGGTGTCATACCCAGAAATCCGCCTAACAAAATATTTTTTAACTGCGCCCCCGACAATGCAAACAGAAGATTGGTTAAGCCGAAAGGCAGAATGGGTGAGAGTTTGGCAAAGAAAATAACTTCTAATTCTTTATTCAGAATGCGGTCGAGCACAGATTGCGCTTTGGGATTTCGCCGTAAAAACGTGAGGAATCGATCGTGGTCGAGCCAATGAACAAGTACGTTGATGAATAAAATACCACCCAGGTTTATAATAAATAACGGAAGTACGGCGTGCCAACTCAAAAAATAACCAAAAATCAGAGCCAGCATCGTTGGGGGGGTTAGTCCGGCCGATGTGATTGTGCAGATTAAGGTAATGGCTGCCCATTGCCATACGGTAAACGTAGCGATGAACGATTCATAAATGATGGCGTAGTAGGTGAGTAAAGACGTAAAGAGAATAGGCGTTACTGACAAAAGAATGCCTGCAACAGCCGGACCCGTAATATGCTTAAGAATGGATGACTTCACGTAGTATCAAACAGCCGGGGGCTCCTTCTGGTTTTGTTTGTGTTATACTTATAGGTTCGTACTAGCTACTTTTATTACCTTCGGGTATGAAATTCGCAACAAAAGCCATCCATGCCGGTATTGAACCGGACCCTACAACGGGCGCTATCATGACGCCTATATACCAAACGTCGACTTATGTGCAGGAGTCGCCAGGTAAGCATAAAGGATACGAATATGCCCGAACCCAAAACCCGACGCGGACGGTGCTGCAAACGAATCTGGCAGCGCTCGAAAATGGGAAACATGGCATTTGTTTTTCGTCGGGTTTGGGGGCAACAGATGCTATTCTGAAACTGTTCAAACCGGGCGATGAAATTATTGCCAGCAATGATCTATATGGTGGCACATACCGTATTATGGTCCGAGTGTTTCAGGAGTTTGGGCTGAATTTCAAGTTTGTTGGACTGGAAAACCCTGCCAATCTGGAAGCAGCTATTACACCCGCTACCAAAATGGTATGGATCGAAACGCCAACGAACCCGCTCCTTCGACTGGTCGACATTGCCGCTATTGCTGCTATTACTAAACCGAACAACATCAAACTTGTTGTCGACAATACGTTTGCGTCGCCCTATCTTCAGAATCCGCTTGATTTGGGAGCTGATATTATCATGCATTCGGTTACGAAATACCTGGGCGGCCACTCCGATACGGTTATGGGGGCCATTGTGCTAAACGACGATGAAACAGCTCAGCGGTTAGCATTTATTCAAAATGCCTGCGGGGCCGTGCCTGGTCCTCAAGACTGTTTTCTGGTGCTACGTGGCATCAAGACCTTACACGTTCGTATGCAGCGGCATTGCGAAAATGCGCTGAAAGTAGCTCACTATTTAGAACAGCATCCAAAAGTTAGTCAGGTATATTATCCGGGACTCGAATCGCATGTTGGGCATGAACTGGCCAAAAAGCAGATGCGCGGTTTTGGCGGAATGCTATCGTTTGAACTCAAAGGCGATTCCATGCCCGAAGCTGTTCGGGTTATGGAAAGTTTCAAGGTCTTTTCGCTCGGTGAATCGTTGGGAGGAGTCGAATCGCTATGTACACATCCGGCCAGTATGACACATGCCAGTATACCTAAAGCCGAGCGCGAACGAAATGGTCTCAAAGATACGCTCATTCGGCTCAGCGTCGGAATCGAAGATATTGACGATCTGATTCAGGATCTGAAACAGGCGATTGGATGACCAGTTGTCTGAACCAGGACTTACAGGATTCCAATGATTTTCTTGGTTCTTTTGTTTCAAAAAGGGTCTTGAAAATCAAGAAAATCATTGGAATCCTGTAAGTCCTGGTTCAGACATTCCAATTTAGGCCATCAGAAACGAACCCGCACCCCAGCCAGAAAATTGCGCCCAGCTTGTGGGTAGTAGGCGTTGTCGGCTACTACTTTTCCTTCCGAAACGTAGGCGTAGGTATAGCCGTTTGATTCATAAAGCTCGTTTAGAACGTTGTTGAACAGAAGCGTGAAGGCAATTTCCTGGGCGAATTTTGGTTTAAGCGTGTAAATAATCCGGATATCGTTGGTAAAATATGAATTTAGTTTCCGGTTTTCGTTCGAGGTGTTATCAAGGTATTGCTTGCCAACGTATTTAGACAGTAGCCCCAATTCAAAGCCCTTTGCAGGAGTAAACAGCAGTTGCGATCCGGCAATTACATTCGGCGAAAACGAGATGTCGGTTTGGGTATATTGGTGGCTATCCTGCTCGCCCGTGTCGTAGTTATCCAGATATTCGGTGAAGTTTTTTACCCGGTTACGGCTGAAGGTGGCATTTACATTCCAGCGTAGCTGTTTCGCTAGACGTATGCCTGCTTCCAGTTCAACACCTGCGCGGTAACTGGCCGGAATGTTAACACGATTATAAGCGCCCACATCGTTTATTTGACCCGATAGAACCAACTGGTTTTTGTAATCCATATAGTAAGCATTCACCGTAAAGGCCAGATCGGTCGTCTGAATTTTATAGCCTGCTTCGTAGTCAATCAGTTCTTCGGCTTTGGGGCGGCTCTCCGGTGTCGATTGCGTATAATCGTTTCGGTTGGGCTCACGGTGGCCTACGCCCACTGAAGCATATACGGTGCTTCGGTCGTTCACAGTATAAGTAAGTCCTGCTTTGGGATTGAAAAACGTTAGGGTAGCATTCTGTTGTACATTCTGTAGCTGACTGTTAAAACCCAGAAATGAGTAATAAACCTGCCGAACCTGCGCATCGACAAAGCCATTTAGTTTCGAATTGAACTGATAAAACGCTTTGGCATAGAGGTTAAAATCGCGTTTGGTCGCATTGTCCTGATAATAGCGGTCGCGAATATTCGTGTTGCCAGCTATCCGTTCCCAAATAATTTCGCCATAATGCGATCCTTTATACTGATTCCAGCCGCCACCAATATTGCCAGTTAGCTTGCCAAAGCTGTTGTAATCGAACGAAAAAACAGTGCCATAAAAGTCATTGTCGAGCCACAGCCGACGAATAATATCCGTTTGTTTGATGGTCGAATCACCAATCACGACATTGGAAAGACCATAATCACTGAAATTATCGTTGGGCCGGTATTCTTCGTAGTACCCTTTTCCCTTCGTGTAAAAAAACGACAGGTTGGCTCGCCAGTTTTTGCTTAGTTCATGAGAACTGATGAGTTGGTAGTTATCCTGCTGGTAGTTATCGGTCTGATTATCGTAGGTGAACGAATTGTACCGCCGGTTGATTTTCAATATATCTTCCGGAACACCATTCCAGGCCTGATACGTCTGTTCCTGACCCGAAAACACATTGAGTCGTATAAAACTCTTTTTCGAGTAGTAACCGCCCGATACATAAAACGACCGCAGGTCCGAAAAAGCGCGGTCGACATAGCCGTCGGAATAGATCTTCGACAATCGCGCATCGACCACAAAATGGTTATTAAGCAAACCCGTTCCGGCCAGAACATTTATTTTTCTCGTGCCAAACGACCCTCCGGATAGGTTTGTCTCTGCATACGGTTTTTCTTCCAGCTTATTGGTCTGAATGTTAATCGACGCGCCAAAGGCCCCTGCGCCATTGGTCGATGTGCCAACTCCCCGCTGAATCTGGATTGTGCTTACCGATGAAGCAAAGTCGGGCATATCGACAAAATAAGTCCCCTGCGATTCAGCATCATTATAAGGAATGCCGTTCAGTGTCACGTTGACACGGGTTGCATCGGAGCCCCGAATTCGAATGCCCGTGTAGCCAACGCCTGCACCTGCATCAGAAGTCGTTACAATAGAAGGCGTAAAATTCAGTAACTGCGGAATATCCTGTCCCAGATTCAGCTTATTTAAATCCCGGCGCGTAACATCAGTGTAAGCAATGGCTGACTTTTGGTTAGCGCGGGTAGCACTCACCACCACTTCGTCGACGGCGACGGCCGTTCGCTGCAAGCTAACGGCAAGTGTTGCGTTTTGAGTAAGGTCGATTTCTTTAGTTTGTGGTTGATAACCAATCAGAGAAACCCTGATTGCAACGGGTCCTGCTTTTACATTACTAAGCAGAAACGTTCCATTGGCGTTAGTAAAAGTGCCTTTGTAGGTCCCTTCGATAGTAATGGCAGCACCCGGTAGCGGGCTTCCATCGGGCTCGCTAACCGTTCCGGAAACAGTGAATTGGGCCCATGAGGGTAGGCTAAACAGCCAAAATAGAATAGAGAAAGGAATGAGGTAAACAAAACGTTGCTCTGTCGCACCTTTTTTCATGACTGAAAACGGTTACGATAGGCGAGGGGCCAAACCTACCTTTGGTTAAAATGATTTGGTTAAAAAATACACTTACGGTTCTTTTACCGTAAGGACATCTCCCTTCGCAGCATTACCTGCGCAGGTTCAATGGGTATAATCTCAGCCCGTTATTATAAGGCACCCCTGGAAGATTAGGGCGCAAAGTTAACGTAATTTTAACAAAACAAGATTTTACACTGGGCGTTTCTACAGGTAAATAAGTGTATTGGCGTATGACAGAATTCGATCTGGTTGTATTACAGGAAGATATGAGTGACGGCCGTCTGAAAGCAGGCGACGTAGGTACGGTTCTGACCGTTTATAATGAAGGGAAAGCGTTTGAAGTGGAGTTTGTTACACTAACCGGCGAAGCAGTAGCTATTGAGACATTATTAGCCCATCAGATACGGCCTGTGCGGTCGTCAGAAGTAATGGCTGTTCGGGAGATGACAATTTAATATACTGTATTCTCTAAACTTTTGACGCTTACGCTTTTCCACAATTACAAATATTCCTAATTTTGCAGTCCAAATTGCAAACAGATGAGCAAAAAGAACAGCGGACTGGATTTTTTGGAAGACCCAGACGCATTAGAGGGAAGATTAGAGGATGTTGGTGACTTCTTCCAACAGAATCGGAATATTGTTTTGGGCGTACTTGGAGGCATTGTTTTATTGGCTCTGGGTTATTTTGGCTATCGATTCTACGTAGGTAGTCAGGATGAAACGGCTCAGGTTGAGATGTTCCCGTCTGTTTACCAACTCGAAGCCGATTCGCTCAAAAAGGCCCTGAATGGCGATGGCAAAAGCCCTGGCCTGCTGTCGGTTGCCGATAACTATGGTTCGACACCGGCAGGAAATCTGGCTGACTTTTATTCGGGCCTTGCCTTATTGAAGCAGGGCAAATATGACGATGCCATTGAGCACCTGAAAGGCTTTAGTTCTTCAGACTTATTGGTGCAGGCTCGGGCCTATGCTTTAATTGGTGATGCGTACGTAGAAAAGAAAAGCTACGACGAAGCCGCCGATTATTACCAAAAAGCTGCTGACTACAAGCCTAACAAATATTTTACACCCGGCTATTTGTTGAAGCTAGCCATTACCTTCGAGCAGGCTAAGCAGAACGATAAAGCCATCGAAGCCTATAACGACATTATCGAAAAGTACCCACAATCGGCCGAGGCAGTCAATGCCAAGAAATATAAATCCGTGCTCGAAGCATCGGTCGGCCAGTCGTAGACGTACTTGAATAACTCAATACAGCAAAGGACAAAGCCGACCGGGGTTTTGTCCTTTTTTCTTGTCCGAACCAGGATTCACAGGATTTTCTTGATTAACCTGCTTCGACGAAGCGCCTTTAAAAATCATGTAAATCAAATCGTGTAAATCCCGGTTCAGACAACAAACTCTCTAACCAATGGCCACTGATTTAAAGAATCTTAGTGTTTTTTCTACGGATGATCTTCCCGATGTGAGTCATCGTCGTTTTGCAATTCTGGTTTCCGAATGGAATACTGAAGTAACCGAAGCTCTTTTTGATGGGGCTTATAAAACCTTACTCGAATATGGGGTAAAGGCAGAAAATATTATTCGGGGCAATGTACCGGGTAGCTATGAACTAAGCCTGGGTGCTCAGTGGTTTGCACAGCGCGACGATATCGATGCTGTAATTGCATTGGGCTGTGTGATTCAGGGTGAAACCAAACATAACGATTATATTAACCATGCTGTAGCGCAGGGCTTAACCAACGTTGGCCTAAAAACCGGAAAGCCGGTAATCTTTGGCGTTTTGACCCCCAACGATCAGCAGCAGGCCCTCGACCGTGCCGGTGGAAAACACGGTAATAAAGGCGACGAAGCCGCCATCACGGCCATTAAAATGCTCGGATTACAGAAACAAGTTTATTCATTTCAGTTTAAATGAGCTTTCAGTGTTCAGCTTTCAATAGTGCTGCATTCGCAGGATGTATACTGTAGCGCTATTGAAAACTGAAAACTGAAAGCTGAAAAACAATTTTAAAATGCAAGTCTGGAAATTTGGCGGTACGTCGGTCGGGAAGCCCGAGCGCATGCAGTCTATCCGTAACTTAATTGCCGAAGACAATACGCGTAAAATCGTTGTTCTGTCGGCCCTGTCTGGCTCAACCAACACCTTATTAGCCATTGGCGAAGCGCTAAAGGCGAATAATGACGATGACGCGAATGCAAAAATTGATTCTCTGAAAGCGCATTACGACAGTTTTATTGGCGAATTATATAAAACGCCGGAAGGAAAAGCCGCGGGGCAGCAGATTGTGGACAACGAATTTTCGTTTATCCGTTCACTAACCCGTATTAAACCGTTTACGCTGAAACAGGAAAAGGAACTGGTTGCAGAAGGTGAATTGCTCAGTACACAGCTTTTTCAGGCTTATCTGGCCGAAGAAGGGGTTCCGTCGGTGCTGTTACCTGCGCTTGAGTTTATGCGGATCGATGCCGATAATGAGCCGGAAATTCAGTTTACCGAAGAAAAGCTGTCCGAAATGCTACCGCAGCATGATGATAAGCTGATTATTGTAACGCAGGGCTTTATCTGCCGTAATCCGCGGGGTGAGGTCGATAACCTGAAGCGGGGGGGATCTGATTATACGGCATCACTGATCGGAGGAGCGATCCGGGCCGAAGAAATTCAGATCTGGACCGACATTGACGGTATGCACAACAATGATCCGCGGATTGTTAAAAATACTTTCCCGGTTCGTGAGCTAACCTTTGACGAAGCGGCTGAGCTGGCTTATTTTGGGGCTAAAATTCTGCACCCATCAACCATCACGCCTGCCCGAATGTTCGGAGTTCCGGTTCGGCTTAAAAATACAATGGACCCGGCAGCGCCCGGTACGCTCATTGCCGACCGTACGAGTGATCAGGTCTTCAAAGCGATTGCAGCTAAAGATGGAATTACAGCCCTATATATTCATTCGACCCGGATGTTGAATGCGTATGGTTTTCTGCGTCGTATTTTCGAGATTTTCGAGAAATATAAAACGCCCGTCGATATGATTACGACTTCCGAAGTATCGGTTTCGGTAACCATCGATAATACGGATCGTATTCAGGAAATTTCGGATGAGTTGAGCACATTCTGTACGCTCGAAGAGCCCGACTATGACCAAACGATTATTTGTATAGTGGGTAACTTTAGTGCCGATAACGAAGGTGTTGCCGTTCGGGTATTTAATGCCATGAAAAACATCCCAATTCGGATGGTTTCGTACGGGGGAACTGAAAGTAATTTGTCATTACTCGTACACGGTCGCTACAAAGCCGAAGCGCTGAATGCTCTGAACGAAGGATTATTTTCGGTATAATGGCCACGTTTAAGCTCTAGAAAAACCATGACTAACAAACAATTTTTACGCGAGGTAAAACAGTAGGTTCAGGCAATTGATCCGCAGACCGAAGTGTGGTTGTTTGGTTAGCGGACGCGTGGTGACGCTCGTGAGGATTCAGACTGGGATTTTTTAGTGTTGACGGAAAAAAACTTTAGCCGTGCTTTTGAGTGGAAAATTCAGGATCAACTGAATATATTGGAGTTACAAACAGATTGGGTTGTTAATGCTTTCGTATATTCTAAAGCTGATTGGTTAGCCCGAAGTAGTACAGACTTTCATCGTAATGTCGTAGAAGACCGAAGAGCTATATGAATGACGATGAACGAAAGCTGGACCTAATCCAATATCGTTTGTAACGGACCGATGAAACACTGAATAGTGCCTTGCTCTTACTTAGTGTTCAGGATTGGAACAGTGCTGTTAACCAGTTATACTATGCCGATTTTTATGCTGTATTGGCCTTAATGGCCAAAGAAGGACATAAAGTCAGTTCGCATAGTGGAGCAAAGCACCTACTCAATGTTCATTTTACACGAACAGGCCGCCTAGCTATTGAGCATAACAGTACCTTTGGGCGTTTGTTTAATGCTCGTCAAAAAGGAGATTATGATGATTTTGAGATGTTTTCAGAGTCTGATGCATTGATATTGTTAGAACAGACGCCGGAATTTATTCGAGAAATCAAGAATTTAATTTAACAATCGGGATGCTTCAACTCAATTTTATCCGTGAGAATAAAGAAACTGTTTTGACAGGTCTTCATAAACGACATTTTCCTAATGCCGAAGCTATTGTTGATCAGGTATTAACAATCGATCAGCAGCGTCGGAATACCCAGCGCGACCTGGACGATGTATTGTCGCAGTCCAATGCAAAAGCCAGTCAGATCGGTGCCCTGATGAAAGCAGGTGACAAAGTTGCTGCCGAAGTAGCCAAAGCTGAAACGGCCGATCTGAAAGCTCGCTCGAAAGATTTAGCGGATGCTTTACGTCAGTTAGAGTCTGATTTACAGGCTTTATTGGTTACAATTCCCAACATTCCACACAGCAGCGTTCCCGAAGGGCGCGGTGCTGAGGATAATGAGGTCATGCTTGAGCATGGCGAAAAGCCAACACTTCACGAAGGTGCTCAGCCACACTGGGAGTTGATCAAAAAATATGATATTATCGACTTCGAGCTGGGCGTCAAGATTTCGGGGGCGGGCTTTCCGGTCTACAAAGGTAAAGGGGCTCGTATTCAGCGGGCTATGATTAATTTCTTCCTCGACGAAGCGCTGAATGCCGGTTTCCTGGAAGTGCAGCCACCCATTGTGATCAACGAAGATTCTGGCTTTGGCACGGGTCAGTTGCCCGATAAAGAAGGGCAAATGTATTACGTAACAGAAGACAAGCTATATCTGATTCCAACGGCCGAAGTGCCTATCACGAACCTCTACCGCGATGTGATTCTGCCTGAAAACCAGTTGCCCGTTAAAAATGTGGGTTATACACCTTGTTTCCGGCGCGAAGCAGGTTCGTGGGGAGCCCATGTGCGCGGGCTGAATCGGTTGCATCAGTTCGATAAGGTTGAAATTGTGCGCATCGAAAAGCCTGAAAATTCCTATGCTGCTCTGGAAGAAATGAGCCAGTATGTGCAGTCGTTGCTGCAAAAACTGGAGTTACCCTATCGTGTACTACGCCTGTGTGGTGGCGATATGGGCTTTACATCGGCCTTGACATATGATATGGAAGTTTGGTCGGCAGCACAGCAGCGTTGGCTCGAAGTGAGTTCAGTATCTAACTTCGAGACCTATCAGGCCAATCGGCTCAAGCTTCGGTCAAAACTAGATAATAAGATGCAGTTGTTACATACGCTGAATGGTTCAGCGCTGGCATTGCCTCGGATTCTGGCGTCGATTCTGGAAAACAATCAGACGCCAGAGGGGATCAGGATTCCTAAAGTTCTGGTGCCATATTGTGGTTTCGACATCATCTCATAAAGAAATCGCAAAAAACAGATTAACAGTCGCAGGAATAGTTGGCGTAGCCCGGATAGCGGGGCGACAGGTTGCCCGAAATGCTTACCACCCGATCGAGAGAAATTAAGTCGCCGGTTGCGAGTTCAAGCCATTCGGTTCCGTTCTGAAGAAAAAACTGTTTAATTGTTACGTCGGCTTTGATGAACTCATGCAGATCGGTCAAATATTCAAGCCGAACAAATTTGCCTGGAACGATGGCCCTCCGAAAGCTGGCATCGTTTATCAAATGATTCGTTAAGGTTTCCATGTTTCTATAACAATTCTATAAAATGAAACGTGCCACGACTGTTAGCCGTGGCACGTTTCATTTTATAGAATTATAAGTGATTACAAACCAGCCGTTTCCAGTTGTTTCTGAAACTCACGAAGAATCACTTCTTTCATCGCAATCTTACGTTTTTGCGTACTGATCTTATTGAGCACCTGCTTGTCTTCGGCGTTGTTTGGGTCAAGACCTTCAGCGTCCTGGAGAGCAAACTGCAAATCGTTTTTCTCGCGTTTGACCAAATATTCCATTTCACGGATTTTGGTACGAATCTGTTCTGATTTACTCTTGAGCTCGAAAGCCGGATATTTGCGGGCAAGCACACGACCCAGGTAACTTAACTCAAATATCTTATCGCAGGCTGCTCTAAACCGGTCGTTCAGCGTTTTGTCCTGCAACTTGAAGGGAACTTTAACTTCCTTCCAGCTATTGAGCAGAACCTTGGCCCGTTCGGCAGCAGCAAAAATGTCTGACTGGCGCGATAATCGTTCGGCCTCATCAACCATCTTCATCTGTGCTTCGATGCGCGGGTCAATTTTTTTCTCGATAACGATACCTTTGGCGTCGTTATACTTCGTGTAGAAATTGGTAGTTGCTTTTTTGAACTGTTTATAAAGCTTACCACTTTTCTTGATAGGAACTTCGCCAACCTGTTTCCAGGCGTTGTTAAGCCGACGGACTTCCTGAAAGGCTGCATCCAGATCTTCGATTCGATTGGCGCGAAAAGCCAGCCGAATCAACTCGTCGTACTTGTCGAGTCGCTCCTGAATAACCTTGTTCTGTTCATTAAAGAACTCACGCCGACGCTGGAAAAACCCATCCAGCAATTCCTGGAAGCGGCCTTCAATTTCAGTTTCAGCACTTTTGTCTACAGGGCCGGTCTTAATCCATTTTGTTTTAATTTCCTGTAGCGCATCGGCTGTAGGTCGCCAGTCAGTGCTGTCAGCAATTGCTTCTGCTTCGGCAATCAGGGCTCGTTTGATTTCCAGGTTTTTAAGTTGATTTACCGTAATCAACTCAGCCAACAATTTTTCCTGGGCATCCAGGCGTTCGAGCAGGGGCGGAAAATCGCCAAGTGCATCAAAGCCGAGCAGTTTCTTCCGTAGTTGGACTAGCTTAGTCAGATAAGACCCTTTGTTCTGGGCCTCTTCGATGTCTTTCTCCAACTGACTAACTTTGTTCTCAGCAATGATGAAGCGATTCTTAAAATAGTCGAGCGCTTCCTGCTCAGTGCGTTTTACTTCGCCAATCTGGCGATCTTCGTATTCCAGGTAGCCTTTCAAAAATACCTTTCCGTCTTTGACGTAACCGTATTCATCTACCAGTGAAGCGTTTTCCATTACTATGCTTGGTTAAGGCTGCGCTGTGGGTTAATTTTGAGGATTATTGCCAACCACAAATCTATTAGAAATTAATGAGTCAGGAAACCATAATTTTCTCGATGGCGGGCGTGAGTAAAAATATTCCGCCTAACCGACAAATCCTAAAGAACATCTACCTTTCCTTTTTTTATGGTGCTAAAATTGGTGTTTTGGGCTTAAATGGCTCTGGAAAATCAACTCTTTTACGTATAATCGCCGGTATTGACAAAAACTATACTGGAGAAGTAGTTTTCTCTCCGGGCTATTCGGTTGGCCTGCTTGAACAGGAACCAAAATTTGAACCAGGGAAAACAGTTCGGGAGGTTGTTGAAGAAGGAGTGCAGGAAGTGGTTAATCTGCTCAAAGAATTTGACGAAATAAATGAAGCCTTTGGTGATCCTGATGCCGACTTCGATAAGCTGATTGCCCGCCAGGGGGAAGTGCAGGAAAAACTCGACCATTATAATGCCTGGGAACTTGATCAGAAGCTCGAACGCGCTATGGATGCCCTGCGCTGTCCGCCTGCCGAGGCTGTGATTGATACGTTGTCGGGGGGCGAAAAACGCCGGGTCGCTCTCTGCCGACTATTGCTGCAACAACCCGATGTTCTGTTACTCGACGAGCCTACTAACCACCTCGATGCCGAATCGGTACTGTGGCTTGAAGAACACCTTCGGCAGTATGCTGGAACGGTAATCGCCGTAACGCACGACCGGTATTTTCTGGACAATGTAGCGGGCTGGATTCTTGAACTCGACCGGGGCGAAGGTATTCCCTGGAAAGGCAACTACTCTTCGTGGCTCGATCAGAAACAGCAACGGTTGGCTAAAGAAGAAAAAACCGAATCGAAGCGGCAGAAAACGCTCCAGCGTGAGTTAGAATGGGTAAAAATGGCACCTAAGGCCCGTCAGGCAAAGTCGAAAGCACGTTTGGGGGCCTACGAAAAACTGCTGAGCGAAGACGTCAGACAGCGGGAAGACAAGCTGGAAATCTTTATTCCTGCCGGCCCTCGCCTGGGGGCTAAAGTAATTGAAGCCAATGAGGTGGCCAAAGCATATGGCGATCGGTTATTATTTGAGCATCTGGAATTCCGGCTGCCGCAGGGCGGTATAGTTGGTATTATTGGGCCAAATGGCGCTGGTAAGACAACATTGTTTAAGCTCATTACAGGTCGTGAAAAACCGGATACAGGAACCTTCGACGTGGGCGAAACCGTGAAAGTTGCCTATGTCGATCAGGAACACGATGGACTGGATCCGAACAAAACCGTATTCGAAACCATCTCGGGTGGTAATGAATGGGTGATGTTAGGCGGTCGTCAGACCAACGCGCGGGCCTATGTGAGTCGTTTTAACTTTGCCGGTGCCGATCAGGAGAAGAAGATTGGAACTTTATCGGGCGGAGAGCGAAATCGGGTTCATTTGGCTATGATTCTGAAAGAAGGAGCCAATCTGTTGCTGCTCGATGAGCCAACCAACGATCTGGATGTCAATACACTTCGGGCGCTGGAAGAAGGGTTGGAGAATTTTGCGGGCTGTGCTGTTGTGATCAGTCACGATCGTTGGTTCCTCGATCGGATTGCTACACATATTCTGGCCTTTGAAGGCGATTCGCAGGTATATTGGTTTGAAGGAAACTTCTCTGAATATGAAGAAAACCGGCGTAAGCGTTTAGGGGCTGATGCAACACCAACCCGAATCAAGTATAAGAAGTTAGTCTAACCCATGCATTACGGCTATTTCAACGGGACCATTGCCCCGACCGATAAACTGGCTGTCGGTACAACCGACCTCGGACTTTTGCGAGGCTATGGGTTGTTCGATTATTTTCTGACCTACAACGGCCGCCCCTTTCAGTGGGATTGGTATTGGGAGCGCTTTCAGAACTCCGCTTCGCGGATGCATCTGCCCCTGCCCCTCGACAAGGAAGCAACCTACGCCATTCTGATGGATTTGATGGAACGTAGCGTTGAGGCTGGCTCGCCTGCCGATATGGCATTCCGATTTGTTATGACGGGGGGCTATTCGTCGGATAGTATCACGGTTCAACGACCCAATCTGCTGATTCTTACCGAAGAAATTCATCCGACCCCGCTCATGCAGTATGAACAGGGTATTAAAGTGATTCTGGATGAGTATGTCCGTGAAATGGCCGAAGTGAAAAGTACCGACTATAAGCGGCTGATTCTGATGGCGCAGGCTATCAAATCGGCTGGCGCGTCGGATCTATTATTTCAGAAAGGAGGAGAAATCAGCGAACTTAGTCGAAGCAACTTCTTCATTGTGAAGGGAGATCGACTGATCACGCCAAATCGGAATATCCTGCACGGCATTACCCGGCGAACGATTATACAACTGGCGCAAACGGATTTTGAGGTTCAGGAGCGGCCCGTATTACTCTCCGAATTGTATGATGCCGAAGAAGCATTCACAACCAGCTCAACCAAGAAAGTTTTGCCGATTACCCAAATTGGCGAACTTACCGTTGGTGATGGTTATGTGGGGCAGAAATCGAAATTTTTGCTGGAACGATTTAACGATCTGGTAAAAAACTGGTGATAGAAGATCCTGGATGTTAGCTATTGGACTTTAGATGCTGAGATGAATTATAACAATGTCCAATAGCTAACATCCAGCAGTTCTTACCATTTTCCCTGCGCCTTCATCACCTGCTCAATCACATCCCGAACAGCCCCGCGCCCACCAACCATAGGTGATATATAGGTACAGACTGACTGAATTTCATCGACCGCATCGGCCGGGCAAGTACTGAAAACATCCGTTCGGCTGAGGATCGTAAAGTCAGGAATATCGTCGCCCATATACAGAATTTCTGCTTCATTGAGTCCATCGCGGGCAATATAACCCAGATAGGCATTAACTTTCTGATCGCTGGGACCACCCATAAAAATGTCTTTTACGTTGGTCGCTGTTAGCCAGCTCCGCACACCGTCGGAGTTTGAGGAGGAGAGAATCGCCACCCGAAAGCCCGCTTTTAAGGCGCGCTCAATTGCATAAGTATCCCGGATAAAAACAGTTCTAAAACGTTCGCCAGAAGCCAGCAGGTTAACGCTACCATCGGTTAAGACTCCGTCTACGTCGAAAATAAATGTTTTGATCTGCTTGAATCGTTCCTGTATTGCTGCCATGTTGCAAGTATAGTGAAAACCGTTAGACAGTTGCTTAATTTTGCCTGATGAATACGAACGACCCGTCTTTTGCCAAATTACCATCAGCTTTCCAAACACGATTGCAGACGCAGTTAGGCTCCGAATATTCTGCTTTCGAACAGGCGCTCCAGCAAGACGCTCCCGTGAGCATTCGTATCAATCCCGCAAAAATGGGTTATCAGACAACAGGTTTAGACGCGGTTCCCTGGTGTTTGGAAGGGTTTTACCTGCCCGAACGCCCAAATTTTACGGTCGATCCCTATTTTCAGGCGGGGGTCTATTATGTGCAGGAAGCCTCGTCGATGCTTTTAAAAGAAGCACTAACCCAAACGGTTAACCTCAATAGGCCAATTCGTATTCTGGATTTATGCGCTGCTCCTGGCGGTAAAAGCACCCTGCTGGCTGCTACAATTCATCCAGACAGCTTGCTGATGTGCAACGAAGTAATTCGGAGCCGGGTGTCGGTTCTGCGCGAAAACCTGGATAAATGGGGCTACCCCAATGTGGTGGTTAGTAATCATGATCCTGAGGATATGAGTAATCTGGCTGGATTTTTCGACGTTATTGTTGTCGATGCCCCTTGCTCGGGTGAAGGGCTTTTTCGGAAAGATCCCGATGCCATGCAGGAGTGGTCGGAAGCGAATGTTCAGCTTTGTTCGGCCCGTCAGAAACGAATTCTGGCAGCCGCGGCTCCGCTACTCGATGAAGGAGGCATACTGATTTATAGCACCTGTACCTATAATGATGACGAAAACACGGATAACGTGCGCTATCTGACCACACATGGTTTTCGGAGCCGAGCCCTGACATTGCCTGCCGAGTGGAATATAACAGAAAAGAAAGCTGGTGATTCGATCGGTTATCAATGTTATCCTCATCGGGTTAGGGGCGAGGGGTTTTTTATCAGTGTTTTTCAGAAAGTATCGTTTACGGCTGCCGTAAAGCTCGATGCCCGCACGTTCAGAAGCATTCGGGCCTTGCGACCGCGCGAAACCGCATCGGCTGCAAAATGGCTTCAGCGCCCAGCCGACTTTTCGCTCTGGGAAAAACCGAATGGCGATGTCATGGCGCTCCCCAAAACACTGGAGAAGCAATTCTTATTTCTGGATAGTGCCCTGCGCAATAAAGGATTTGGGCTGGAGATGGGCCAATTTAAAGGTACGGATTTCATTCCGTCGCACGCTCTTGCGCTGAGTACGGCCATTAATCCCAATTTACCTGCCGTATCATTGAGTAAGGAGCAGGCTCTGCATTACTTTAAGAAAGAAAACCTGCTGTTTGATGAGCCGCTGAAAGGCTGGTTATTAGCTCAATATAATGGCATTAACTTAGGTTGGCTGAAAGGCGTTGGCAACCGGGTAAACAACTATTTGCCCAAAGACTGGCGCATTCGTATGGATATTAAAGAATACGTATGAAACGGATTTTCACCATTAGCGGCCTATTATTGACAGCCATTGCTGCCGGATATATGCTTGGCCCATCGGCGCATTACGATGCTATAAAAAACCAACCTGTTGTTCTCGACTCAGATTTGGTTAAGTTGGAACAGAACATTGCTGATTCTGAGAAGAAGGCACATCTACGATCCGATAATGAAGCCCGTATTGTCTGGGCCGATAGTTTACATAAGGTTAAAACGCCCTATAGCCTGGTATACATACCCGGTTTTTCGGCTACCTGGGCCGAAGGCGATCCTATACATAAGCAATTGGCCAGGCATTTTGGCTGTAACTTATACCTGGCCCGAACCTATGGTCATGGGGTCGATTCGCCCGATGCACTAAAAGATTTAACGCCCGACAACTATGCCAGGTCAGCGGAGCGGGCATTAGCTATCGGTAAAGAACTGGGCAATAAAGTGATTGTTATTGGCACATCGGCGGGGGGGATGCTGGCACTTTATCTGGCTGAGCGTCATCCCGACATTGATGGGCTACTATTATATTCTCCCTGTATTGCTGTCGCTAATCCTGCGTTAAAACTCGTTACGAAACCGTGGGGCAGGCAAATTCTGGCCCAGGTCTTCCAGGGCGATTACGTGGTTAATTCGTATAAACAGCCAGGCCGTGATCGATACTGGTTACCGCAGTATCACATCAATGGCCTGATTGCCCTGCAAACCATGCTGGATCAGTACATGACCGCCGAGCAGTTTCAGAAAGTGAAGCAGCCTGTTTTTATGGGTTATTATTATAAGGACAACGACCATCAGGACAAAGTTGTATCCGTTGCGGCTATGCTCGATATGTTCAATAATCTGGGAACAGCCGTCGATAAAAAACAAAAAATGGCTTTCCCTGACGCAAAAGAGCATGTCATTACTTCTTATTTTACGTCGGGTGATCTCGAAGGAGTATACACGGCTACCGAAAAATTCATGGAAGATGTACTGCAAATTCCGGTAGCGCCAACACAAATGCCAGTCGTTGCCCTTCACCAAAACAATGGCTCCACAAAAAAATAATCTAACTTTGGGATAATTTGTGGAGGATGTAACGTGAAGAACGAAAATAGATTGACTATAAAGTATAGGTTTTCTTCATCCTGCATTCTGCATTCTACATTTAATCAAACACATGGCTTACGGATTACTGAACGGAAAACGCGGCATCATTTCCGGTGCCTTAGATGAAAACTCAATTGCCTGGAAAGTCGCTTTGAAAGCGAAAGAAGAAGGTGCCACGTTTACACTCACTAACGCACCAATTGCCATGCGCATGGGTGCCATTAAACAATTGGCCGATGAATGTAATGCTGAAATCATTCCGGCCGATGCCACATCGATTGACGATCTGGAAAATCTGTTTACCAAATCGACCGACGTTTTGGGCGGTAAAGTCGATTTCGTACTGCACTCGATCGGCATGAGCCCAAACGTTCGGAAAGGCAAAGCCTATACCGATCTGAACTATGAGTGGTTCAAACAAAGCATTGATATTTCGGCAATGTCGTTCCATAAAATGATGCAAACGGCCTATAAACTCGATGCAATTAACGAGTGGGGATCGGTTGTGGCATTAACATATATGGCTGCTCAGCGCACATTCCCATTCTACAATGATATGGCCGATGCTAAAGCGGTTCTGGAATCAATTGCCCGGAGCTTTGGCTATCAGTATGGCAAATATCGCCATGTCCGGGTCAACACCGTTTCGCAATCGCCAACGCCCACCAAAGCTGGCAGCGGCATTGGTGGCTTTGACAAGTTCTTCGATTTTGCCGATAAAATGGCTCCGTTGGGTAATGCAACCGCGGCCCAGTGTGCCGACTATGTTGTAACGCTCTTTTCTGACCTTACCCGTATGGTTACCATGCAAAACCTCTTCCACGATGGTGGTTTCTCCATGACGGGCATTTCGGAAGAAGTAATGGAGTTAGTAACGAAAGAATAATAGACGACGTACAGACTAAAAAGCGGAGTGGAGAAACCAGTGCTGGTTTCTCCACTCCGCTTTTTAGTCTGTACATTTAAAATTTGATTTCCTGCGTAAGGTAGGTTTCCCGATTGTCGCCGTTGATCTGAATGGTAGCGGTCAGTGGTTTCTGATTCCAGTTGATAGTAATTAGACCATAGTTAAGTTTTGAGACAATGCTGCCAACGCGGTGACGATTGGCTTCTTCGTGCGGAGCCGAAACATGCGTAAGCCCACTACTTGTAATGTCATACAAATCATAACTCAGGCCCGGAACACTTACTTTCGATACTTCGCCCTGATGCCGGTCGCCACTAATCATTAAGGCTCCTTTGGGCTTCGTTTTGCCAATTAGGTCCAGCAGCCGTTGGCGGGCGGTAGGGAAGTTGGCCCATTTTTCATAAATATGCTCTTCTGGTAAAACCTGGATACCACTGCCAATAATGTGAATATCGGCGTCCGAATTGGTCAATTCGTTCTCCAGCCATTTCCATTGAGTTTCACCCAGAATATCGCCCGCTGGATCAGGAACATTCGCTTTGCCGTCGGCAGCTTTTTTCAGCGGATCGCGGAAATAACGGGCATCCAGTAAAAGAACCTTAACACGTTGTCCTTTTGGACCATAGCTGTGTGCTGAATAGCCACCTTCCTGCCTGCGCAACGGACTATTGGCCGGAACGTCCAGAAAGTCGAGCATTACCTGCTGGCTTTCTTTTCGTTTTGGATATTCTTTTCCTCCATCATTTACGCCATAGTCATGATCGTCCCAAATGCCGATTATAGTGGCTGACTGGCGTAGCTGTTGATAAACGGGATTTGATTTCTGCATGGCATATTTGGCTCTTAGCGTATCCATATTTTCAGAATCGCCATAGATATTGTCGCCCAGCCATATCCAGACATCCGGTTTTTGAGCCACTATATCATCCCACAATGGTTGTGGAAGGCTCTGACGGCTACAGGAGCCGAAGGCAATTGTTGAGACTGATTGATGTCGAGAAGCGTCGGCGGTTGTTTTTGGCGAACGACACCCGGCCAATAACGCGCACCCGATCAGGCTTAGCGTAATGATTTTTTTCATCAGGACGTTTTATGTATCGCGTAAAGGTAAAACCATCAGAACAGATTGACGGCAGATTCAAGATTTGTTAATAGAAAGAGCCGCTTAGCAGGCTCAGGTTTCCCAACTTCTGATGATGCGACTACCGTTTTCAGTCGCTTCGGTACGAATAAATGTATCGACCTCCTGCTGAAGCTCCTCCACGTGCGAAATAATACCAACCACGCGATTTTCGGCCCGTAAGGCTTTGAGCGTTTTAAAAACCGTTTGTAGCGCGTCTTTATCGAGAGTACCAAAACCTTCGTCCAGAAAAAATAGATTTTGGCGGGCTTTGGTCAGGTGCTGAATGTTGTCAGATAAAGCCAGTGCCAGCGACAGAGCCGCCTGGAACGTCTGACCACCCGAAAGAGTTTTAACGCTCCGTACTTCGCCACCATTCAGAAAATCGCGAATCTGAAAATTATTGCGTTCGTCTAATTCCAGTTTCAGTTGGTTGTTGGTTAGTTTGAAAAACCGTTCATTGGCCGATTCGCACAGGTTTTTGAGATAAACCGATGAAACATAGTTAACAAACCCCTGCGCCCGAAACAGCTCGTCCATTTTTTTTAGATCCTGCCGACGAAGATTCAGTTCATCATATCGTTTTTGATGTTCCTGTTTCTGTTGCCATTGGGTTTCGAGTGTTTTCAATATTGTTGCTGCCCGACCGTGTTCTTTATTCAGCTGGTCTTTCTCCGCTTGCAGAGTCGCCAATTGGGACTGAACGGTTTCCAACGCGATTGGATCGAAAGGGGTTTGGACTAGGTCGGCCTCTAGCGTTCCAATCTGCTGTTTCAGGCCACTTTGCTTTTCCTGGTATTCATTAATCCGCTGCTTTTCCTGATCAATGTCCAGATTTGATCGTAGAATTTGCTCAACGGTAGCTCGTTCTAACTTTTTTGCTGTCAGATTCTGGTTAATCGTAGCAGTCAACAACGTAAACTCTTCCGCAATTTCGGCCAACTGCCTGTTGAGCTGTTCTAGTTGTTCTTCAAGGGTTGCCTGTTCTTTTTCAGACGAGGTTTTCTGTTTTTCGGCATCATCGAAATTGTGTTTCGTCTGATGATAGGTTTGGGTCAGCGACTCCCGCAGATCGGCAATCTGATCGAGTCCCCATTGAGAGACTTCGTCAAGCCGAAAATGCTGTAGCGATTCTACTGCCGTTTTCAATTGGCCTTCCTGACCAGAAATAGCGTTGTCGGCTTCGGCTACTTTTCGGGCAAAATCGCCATGCGCTATTTCGATTTCGTCAATCTGAACATTCAGTTTTCGAATCGCTTCCTGTGCTTCCTGGAGTCGTTTTTGGGCCTCGCTTTCTTTCTGGATAGCACCAATCAAAACCCCTTCCTGATCTTTTGAGAACTCTGGCCAAATGAAGGCATCTTCGAGTTCGGTCAATTGCCGCACCAATTCTACGCGTTCCTGTGTCAAACGTTTGCCATTATCCAGTTCGCTACGGAGTTTCGTTGCCAACTCGTTGATGGTTAGCTGGAGAGTTGTGGTTTCATCGATTCGCTGAATCACTTTCTGCAAGGCAGCTTCGCTTCGTTCCACATCCGCAGTGCCTATATTGCCCTGGTGCCGATTAGGATGATGTTCTGAACCACAAAGTGGACAGGGACTGCCATTGGTCAGTGAATCGGCATAGCTGCTCAGCTCATATTGAACCAGCGTATGGCGGTGTCGAATTTCACGCTCTTCCCGAATCGTTTTCAACTGAGCCAGTGCATCTTCAATCTGATGAGGTAATGTTTTCAGAGTCAGGCTTCCCCATTCGGGTGGAAAACCCTGAAGAGCCTTGTCTTTTTGATGCTTTAGTTGCTCAACTGTCAAATCATATTTATTTAGCGCCGTCTGAAGGTCATCCGTTTGCTTCTTAAGCGGTTTATAGGCCGTAAACCAGTTCTGAACTTTATACAAACGTTCCAGATTCGATGATTGATCGAGCATCGTGTCAATAGTGCTCTGATGGCGTTTCCGGTCGGCTTTGGACTCCTCAAGGTGCTGTCCGCATTTGGTTAGCTGCTGTACCAATGCGCTCCTATTGCGTTGTAGCTGGCTAATTGTCTGCTGTAGTGTTCTGATTTGCTGAACCGTATCCAGCTCGTCGATCTTCTGTTGTAATTCGTCGCGGTTTTCGTAAGCTCGTTTGGCGGCATCGTATACACTCGTAAGTCCTGCCAACTGTTTGCTTACTGCCGCGTGCTGCTGGCGGGCTATCCGTTCGGTATCGGCCAGACGAATCTGCTTGTCGTTGAGTTTTTCGTAGTTCGATAAATCAGCCTGAAATACGAGCCGACACATTTCGAAAAGGGTAATATTCTGTTCAATTTGCCGATATTGATCCTCATTAGTTAAAAGCTGAGCTAGTTCCTGCCGGGCCGCCGATAGGGCTTTGCTGCGGGTTTGGCTATCCAGCAACCGTTTTTCGACTGGCTCTAGCTGTTTGATCTCAATTCCTTTCGTTTCCAGCGAATCTACAATACGAGCAATAGCCTGATTGGCATCTTCGATTGATTCGGGAGTTACGTGTTCCAGTGGCGACAACAGACCCCGTAGCTCAGATAGCTGCTCGTCATTACCTTTGCTTAGCTTACCGACGCGCCCCGATAAATCGTACTGGTCCAGCTTAAAGAGCTGATTCATCATTCGGGTCCGTTCCGTAGCACTCAGTTCCAGAAATTCCCGAAACTGATTTTGAGGAATGATGATCGTACGTTTAAAATTATCGTAGTCTAACCCAAGAATCTGTTTCGACAGCAAAGAAATGTCTTCTTTTTCATTGCCGATTGGATACCAGTCTTCATCTTGCCAAACAAATGTCCGGCGTTCGCCCGGTATTATTTCCTGGTATTTTTTAGGATGGCGCTTCGCTTCGTAGACAAACTTATAACGTTGCTGTTCATTACCAGCCTGAAATTCGAACTCAATCAATAAGTGTTTCGATTTCAGATTCATCATATTATAAGCACGTCTGTCCTGATCGTTCAGGCGCTCGGTCTTACCATATAATGCGAAACTAATGGCTTCGAGCAGGGAGGTTTTTCCACTGCCTACTTTACCAAAAATGCCGAAAATGCTGGCCCCTATTAATTGCTGGAAATCGATTTCCTGTTTTTCCTGGTATGAATACAGCCCTTGAATCGACAGTTTAATGGGTATCATCCGATTCGGTTGCTAAAATTTCTTTGAACAATTGCTGAAGCCGGTCGTTAGGCTCCTGTCCTTTGTTTTTAAATTTAAAATAGTCAGTAAATAAAGCGTCAATACTTTGCGTAAGGTCGATTGTGGGAGTTTTTGTTAGTTCGTCCACTTCCACATCGCGAATGTCAGGAATAATGGTAACCAATGATTGGTGGGCTTCTGCAAGCTCCCGACGTTCTTCACTGGTTAGATAAGTAGTTGTCTGTAGTGTGATTTCTGCATAGCAGTCGGGGTTGTCCTTCAACCAGTCGACGGCTTCATCCACTCGTTTAAACCGAGGGCGCAGGAGCCGCTTACCCGTTGTTAGCGGAATCGGTGTTACAACAACAGGTTTATTGGGCTTAGCTTCAATCGATACAACAAATTTTTGCTGATCGGCTTCGGCAAAGCTATAAGCTAGCGGGCTACTGCTGTAAACAATCGGGCTTGGTCCTCCGCCAATCTCCTGATAACGATGCAAATGGCCCAGAGCCGTATATTGAACCTGGGGTGGAATCATATCGGTATAAACAACCGAAGCACCTCCAACCTGCAAAATGCTTCGTTCATCGTCCGATTCTTCAGGGGGCTCACTTCCCCGCTTCATCACAAATAAATGGGCTACCAGCAGATTTACACCTTTTTTATCCATATAGGAGTTGGCTAAATCTGCCCAATGCTGCTGAAGATGTTGCCTAAGCTCATCGCCAAAGCTGGTTTGCCCAAAATAGGCGCGTAGCCGTGATTCGTTCGCATAAGGCGTTAAAATCAGCCGAACCGGAGCCTTATGACGAGGAAGCTGGAGTTCTACGAAACCAGGGGCCGAACGCAATAACTTGGCTTCGCAACTTAATTCATACGAACGGACTTCCGTTTTGGGGAAGCCTGCAAATATGATCCCACATTCCCGACCGAAATGATCCTGAGCTTCGATACGGTCTGGGTTATCATGATTTCCGGCAATGACAATAACCGGGCGACTACCGCCGGCCGATAGTTTCTTTAGCGTACTATATAACAGGTCTTCTGCTTTAGGGTCGGGATTAAATGTGTCGAACAAGTCGCCTGCTACAATTACCAGATCTGCCTGTTCCCGATCGGTAATCTGAACAATTTCATCCAGGACCGCCTGCTGCTCTTGAATTCGCTGAAAATCCTGAAGCCGCTTTCCTAAATGCCAGTCTGCTGTGTGTATTATTTTCATGGGTTACTATCACACGGTTCCAGCCGTATAAAAGGAAGATGCAATATACTTCAATATAGGCCGTATTCTGTAGATTGGATACAAATGAAGGCCGATTTTTAGTCCTTTGAGTTACTCCATAAAACACTATTCAGGAATAATTGAAAAAATTTTTCGACGATAAAAAGCTGACTTAAAGTGCTTTACTAACTGTGTTTGAAGGGCCTCCTCTTTTATTTTGGGAGTAGGTCTTGACAAGGGTCAAAAAAGCGTCTACCTTTGCAGTCCCAAATGAGGGAAACAGTTCGAGAATAGAGCTACAAGCTTTTGATTATCAGACTGTTAGTGACAAAGGGCTGA